>JBAUMA010000118.1:0-9874 GCA_049578485.1 Specibacter sp. | reverse complement strand
ATCCAATTCCGCGCAGAGTTCGCGGTTTAGTCGACGCAGAAGTCCACCAAAGGAGCCCGCCATCGATTCATCGTTGCCCGCTACGCCCACATTGGAGTCCCCGCACCCGACCCCAGGCAACCCGCCGCCGGGGCCGGAAGACAACTTGCGCCTGGCGGCACCCATCACGTCCTGGGAGGATGCCCTTCCACTGGGCAACGGCCTGCTCGGCGGGCTCCTGTGGGGTGAAGGGAATGTGCTGCGCCTTTCCCTGGACCGCGGCGACCTCTGGGATGAACGCACCCACGGTGAACAAGGGTGGTGGAAGAAGCACCCTTGGAACACGGCCGGGGAAGACCCCGACCCCTGGGGCAAGTACTACGGCGGACTGACCCCCACCAAGCTTCCGGCCGGACGCATGGAACTCCACTTGGAGCCCGGGCAGCGGATGGAGGAGTTTGAGCTGGACCTCGCCACGGCTCAAGGCACCGCCACCACCAGTGCAGGGGCCACCGTCAGCGCATTTGCCAGCGCCACCGAACCAGTCATCATGGTTCGCCTGGCCGGCAGTGCCATTGGCAGCATCGAGCTGGTCCCGGCGGGGGCGGGCAGTGCGGGCACGTTCGCCAACACGCACAGCGGCGGTGCCGTGGCGGCCCTGGGATACCCGCCCGCACGGCGCGGCAGTTCCGGCACCATGAGCTGGTACGTGCAGGAATCCGCCGACGGCCCCAGCTATTGCGCCTGCGTGGCCGTGCGGGAGTCCGGAAACGGAGCCACCGCAGCCATTTCCGTCACCACCTCGGAGGATGCGCCGACCGGACACGATGCCCTCTCGCTGGCCCAACTGCGATGCCAGGCGGCCCTCGACGCCGGCTATGCCGCCATGCTGGAACCGCACCTGCAGTGGTGGAAACAGTTCTGGGCCCAGTCGTCCGTGCACCTGCCCGACGCCGGCATCCAGCGCAACTACCGGTTCAACCGGTACCTCTACGGCGCAGGCTCGCGGAAGGGTGCCCCGCCCATGCCCCTGCAAGGCGTGTGGACGGCGGACAACGGCGGCCTGCCCCCGTGGAAGGGCGACTACCACAACGACCTCAACACCCAGCTGACTTATTCGGCCTACCAGGTGGCGGGGAATTTTGACTCGGGCGATTCCTACCTGGATTTCCTGTGGGAACTCACCCCGGCATTCCGCGACTTTGCCCGGGACTTTTACGGCACGTCCGGGCTTGCCTCCCCGGGGGTCATGTCCCGCAAGGGCCAGCCCCTGGGCGGGTGGAGCCAGTACGCGATGTCGCCCACCATGAGCGCCTGGAACGCGCACATGTTCTACCTGCACTGGCGCTACACCGGCGATCCGGAGTTCCTGGCCAAGCGCGCCTACCCCTGGTGTGCCGAAGTGGGGCAGTGCCTGGAAGAGCTGCTGACGGTCGACGACGACGGACGGCTCGTCCTGCCGCTGTCCTCATCCCCGGAAATCTTTGACAACGCCGCCCGTGCCTGGCTCAAACCCAACAGCAACTACGACCTCATGTCCCTGAAGATGCTGTTCCTGGCCCTGGCCGAGATGGCGCAGGCACAAAGCCTGGGCGCCGACCACCTCAAATGGCTGGCCCTAACCGGCGCCTTGGGGGACTTCCATGCCGCCGACGACGGCGAGCTCCTCCTCGACGCCGACACCCCGCTGCGGGAGAGCCACCGGCACCTGTCCAACCTCATCGGCATCTACCCGTTCAACCTGATCACCTTGGAGGGCAGCGAAAAGGACCGCCGGCGCATCCGCACATCCTTGGAGGCGTGGGATTCCCTGGGCACCCAATGGTGGACCGGCTACTCCTGGGCCTGGATGGCTTGCCTGCGGGCGCGCATCGGCGACGGCGAACAGGCCGCCCGCCACCTGGAGGTGTACGCCGGGGCGTTTGTCTCCCGCAACGGCTTCCACATCAACGGAGACCAGTCCGGACGGGGCCACTCGTCCTTCACTTACCGGCCGTTCACGCTGGAAGGCAACTTTGCGGCCATGCAGGTGGTCCAGGAAATGCTGTTGCAAAGCTGGAGCCCGACGCCGGGAACACGGAATTCGGAGGTCCTGCGGATTTTCCCTGCCGTTCCCGCGAAATGGGCTGACGCCAGTTTCAGCGACCTTCGCGCCGAAGGCGGGCACCGGGTTTCGGCCAGCCGGGAAGGCAACGCCACCACATCGTTCACGGTGGTCGCCGGCCGGGACGCCACGGTGCGGATCCGGGACAACTTTGACGGCCGTGAGCCTCGTTGGTCCGTTGGCGGAGTTGTAAAAATAGGCAACGACTTCCACCTCGCGATGCGACGCGGTGAAATGGTGACAGCAACCCTGGCACACGAACCGGCATTTGCAGGCAACACAAAGGAGTACCAACCATGAAACCACTCAGGGTGGCCCTGGCCATGTCCAACGGCGTCGCCGAGCGCATCTTCCCATCCTCCCGGCTTGCCGGGTTGGGGCCGGAACTGGTGCTGGTGTCGCCAACGCCGTTGTCCAGCTTTGAGGGTCCGGCTGCGGCGGCTGTTTTGGCGCAGACGGACATCCTCATCACCGGGTGGGGCTGCCCGGCGTTGACGGAGGACGTCCTGGACAAGGCACCCCACCTGAAGTTTGCGCTGCATTCGGCGGGGTCCGTTAAGGAACACATTACCGAGGCCGTGTGGCGCCGCGGCATCCAGGTCAGCACGGCTGCCGAAGCGAACGCCATACCCGTGGCGGAATACACGCTCGCCATGATCCTGCTGGCGAACAAGAAGGTCCTGCAACTGCAGGCCGCGCTCAAGGCCGGCAGGGGAGCGGTGGATCCGGACACGCTCTTTCCCGGCCTGGGGAACTACGGGCAGACCATTGGCCTGGTGGGGGCGTCCAAGGTGGGGCGGGCCCTGATCGGCATGCTTAAGCCGTTCGAGTTCACGGTGTTGGTGGCCGATCCGTATCTGTCTCGGGAGGAGGCGGCGGAACTGGGCGTCGCCGTCGTCGAACTTGACGAATTGCTGGCGGCCAGCGACGTTGTCTCACTGCACGCCCCTAACCTGCCGGAGACGCACCACCTGATCGACGAGCGGCGGCTGGAGCTCATCCGGCCGGGTGCCACGTTCATCAACACGTCCCGGGGTGCGCTAGTGGACCAGGACGCACTGGTCCGGCGGATCCAGCGCGGGGACCTGTTCGCGATCCTGGACGTCACCACGCCCGAGCGGCTGGAGCCCGGGCACCCGCTGTATGACCATCCCCAGGTGTTCCTGACCCCACACCTTGCCGGTTCGCTCGGCGTTGAACTGGAACGGCTCGGCAGTACTGCCTTGAACGAGGCCCGGCGCGCCGCCCGCGGCGAACCCCTTCGCTTCGCACTGGACCCCGCCGCCATGGCGCGGACCGCCTAGCGTCCCTCGTGTAGACACCGACAAGCCTGACCCACCCACGAAAGGAAGCCATGGAACTCCCCGCCCCCGACACTCAGCGCAGCCCGGTCACGGGCTGGACGCGGGACCACTGGCTGGCGTTCGCGAACGCACAACTGCAGGCAGTGCGCCCGTTTGCCAGCGACGACCTCGCCCGCATCCAGCTCCCGGGGCGGGCCTCAAGCGCCGGCGAAATCTCCGACGGCTTGGAGGGCTTTGCCCGGACCTTCCTGCTGGCCGCATTCTTGACCACGGGCGAACAGGGTGCCGACCCCCACGGGCATCTTGGCCGCTACCGGCAGGGTTTGCTGGCTGGCACCGCAGGAGCCTGGCCACCCATCACGTCCCGTTCCCAACCCCTGGTGGAGGCGGCGTCGATTGCCCTTGCCCTGCACCTGACGCGTCCGTGGCTGTGGGACACTCTGGCGCCCAACGAACAGGACCAAGTGGCCGCGTGGCTCTCCGGCGCATCCACGAGCGAGGTCAACCGGAACAATTGGGTCCTTTTCCCGCTGGTCATCGCCGAATTCCTGGCCGGGGTGGGGCGCCGGCACAACGCCGGGCAGATCGAGCACGGCCTGGCCAGCCTCGAGGAGTGGTATGTGGGCGGCGGCTGGTACCGCGACGGCGACGGCGACTATTTTGACTACTACTGTGGCTGGGCCATGCACCTTTACCCGCTCCTGTGGCTGCGCATGCTGGCGGAGCGCGACCCCGCACGTGCCGCGGCGCTGCGCTCCCGCTATGCCGGCAGGCTGGCGGAATTCCTGCCCGACCATGTGGGCTTCTTCGGCGGCAACGGCTCGCCCGTCTACCACGGAAGATCGTTGATCTACCGGTACGCGGCGGCGGCCCCGCTGTTCATGGCCGAGCTGGCGGGCGTCCCGTCACCTCTGTCGCCCGGGCAGTTGCGGCGGGTGGCCAGCGGGGCCGCCCAATTCTTCGCCGACGGCGGCGCCTACCCGGCCGCCGGTCCCGCCGCGGGGCTGCCCACCCTGGGATGGCAGGGCGAATTCCTGCCGTTGACACAAAGCTACTCGGGGCCGGCGTCGCCGTTTTGGACCAGCAAGGCGTTCGTGGGCCTGCTCTTGCCTGCCGATCATCCCGTGTGGACGGCGGTGGAGGAGCCGACGCCGGTAGAATTGGCGGACCGGACCAGTATCGCCCCGGGTCCGAATTTCCTGACCCATTCCACGGCGTCCGACGGCATTGCCCGCGTCCTGAACCACGGCAGCGACAAATACTACGGACCGGGTTCGGAAAACACGGAGTACAGCCGCCTGGCGTACTCCAGCCACACGGCCCCGGTATACGATCCCCGCGGGCCGCTGGACAACCACATTGGCCTCCTGGACAGCGAAGGAACGCCGTCCACCCGGATGCGCATACACCGGATCGCGGCCGACGGCGGCACGGTGGCCAGCTTCCACCACCCGGTCTGGGGAAAGCAGGACGAGGCCGCATCACCATGGCGCATCGCCACGGCCACCACGGCCGGCGGCGGTTACGAACTGCGCCTCCATGTGGTGGGGGCGTCGTCAAATGCCGACGGGGCGGCCCACTCTGGCGAACCCATCAAGGTCCGGGAGGGCGGCTATGCCGTGGCCGGGGATGAACCGGTCGCCACGGCCGTCGCGCCGGCGGGCTCGCCGGATGCGGCGGGGGCAACGGCGTTCCGGGAGGGGCTGCACAGCACCATCTGGCCGCTGGCCGGATACGCCGCAGCCGGAGGCTTGTCGCAAAGCGGATTCTCGCCCTTGGGCGAGCACAGCTCGGTGCCCTACCTTGCCGGCGTGCATGCGGGCGGCATCTCGATTTTCGCCTCCCTGGTCCAGTTGTCGGCACACGCCCCGGCAACGGCTCCGACCGACATAGTGGTGCACGATGACGGCGACACCGTAAGCGTTTCCGTTACCTGCCCCGATGGCCGGACGCTCCGGACAGCCCTTGCGCTTCGGTGATTGAGCCTGCGCCCGTCGGTGATTGAGCCTGTCGAAATCACGCGGATTTCGATCCCCGGCAATGGGTCCGAACTGGCAGCGGAGATCGGTGATCATGGAGTACTCCAACGCCGGTCGGCCCACCCGCGCTGCGGCGAAACGTAACGGGTCTCGACAAGCTCGACCACCGGCGATCGAGCTTGTCGAGATCCAACTCCGAGCGAAACCGCCGGGGCAGCGGCCGAACTATGCCAGCGCGCCCATGGGATCCCAGGCCGGCAGCACGATCGGCGCGGCCGCCAGGGCCCGGCGCAGTTCGTTGGAGAGACGCGACTTGTTCACCACAACCTCGAAGACGTACTCGTCGAACCAGTTGTCGGCCATGGTGTAGAAGCCCTGCTCGCCGTTCTCGTCGCCCCAGCTGTTCTCCACCCGCCAGCGGCGCGTTTCGCCGTCGAGCACGTCGACGCCGGTCAGCAGCATGGCGTGCGTCATGGCCGATTCGCCGAAACGGACCCGGGTTTCCTTGTCCATGGCCAGCTCGGCACCGTAGAGGCCCGCGTAGTCGTAGAGGCGGGCGTCCCAGATACCGTCCTTGCGGACCATCTGCGGTCCCACGTCGCAGCCGAACCAGACCGGCTCACCGTCCACGATGGCCTCTTTGGCCAGGCGCTTGGCCAGGGCGATGTCCACGTTGAGGTACAGCACCGGCGCGGCGCCGACCACATTGCCCAGGTGCTCCACCGTCAGGGTGGCGCCCTTCGGGTGCTCCGCCCGGGGGTCGTCCACGAGGCAGACGTAGTCCTCGAGCTTGATGGTGGTGTACTTGGCCAGGAACTGCTGCGGGGTCATCACGCCTTCGCGGTGGAAGACCTTCTTGTCGTCGGTGTACTCCCACTCGAACTGCGTCGGCGGCGTGCCCAGGTGCACGGTGAGGATCCGGTGCACCTCCGTGATGATGCGTTCCCGGGCCTGTCCCTCTCCAGCCGCGTCACCGGCGTCGCGGAGCAGGCGCAGCTCCTGTGCACCGCGGCGCAACAGGAGGCACAGCACTGAATTCATCCGTCCGGTGTTCGACGACGATTCCGTTTCGGGCATGGCCGCCTTGGGCACGGCCCCGTACTTGGTGAAGATATTCACGGCCATGTCCCACTGCCCACCGTCGCCCATGACGGACTGCAGCAGGTACGACACCAGGCGGTCGTCCTCGGGGCGTTCGGCCGTTTCCAGGATGGACTCCAGGAAGTAGTTGGCCCGCTCCAGCTTGTCGAAATACATGGCGTAGTTCTGGGAGAACTCGAATTCCTTGACGTCCAGGACCTCCTTGGCGCCGGCACGCAGCAGGTTCAGCGCCGCGAAGAGCCAGCACCGGCCGGACTTCTTCTGGTTCGTGACCTTCCAGTCGTCGATCCGGTTCGAGACGGTGGTGGAAAGGGCGGTCGCCAGCTGGTGGTCGATGGCGAGGTCGTCAACGCTGACGCGCGCGATCGCGTTTTGCGTGCGCTTCAGGACGGGGTCGGCGGCGAAGGACGTGTGCAGCTCCGCAAGCTGCCCCGTGGTCAGGGCTGTGGCGGTGGCATTTGTGATGGTGGTCATGTATTCCGTTCTATCCCGATTCGCGGGCAGCCGCAAACGGAGACCGTCAGCGGACCATGTCGGCCATGACGTGCTGCAGGGCTTCGGCCACGAGCATGACGGAGGCGCGTTTCAAGTTTTCCGGGCGCACCAGCAAATCGATCCGGCGCCGGGTGCTGATGCCGGTCAGCGGGCGCAACGCCACCCCCGGATTCAGGGCAGGGCTGGAGGTGTAGCGGGGGAGCAGACCAATGACGTCGCCCGTTGACACCAGTGCGGCAACCGTGGAGTAGTCGTTGATCCGGTGCACCACGTTCACGGGCTGGCTGGCCACCGCTCCAATGGCGGACAGCACGTCGGCGGGGGAGTAGCCGCTGCGGCTGGCCACCCACGGATACCGCACCACGTCGTCGGGCGACAGGGCGTCCTTGGCCGCCAGCGGGTGGTCCACGGACAAGGCGATGTCCAGGGGTTCGTGGGCCAGCGGGATCACCCGGATCTTGGCGTCCGGCCAGGCGGGGCTGTGGTCCATCCGGTGCGCCAGCACCAGGTCGTAGCGGGCGGTGAGGGCGGGGAAGTCGTGTTGGGCCACGTCCTCGTCGCTCAGCCTCAGCTGCGGATAACCGGCTGCGGACCCGCCGCCCGGCAAGCCGCCCGGCCCGCCGTCGTCGTCCGCTCCCGCCGCACGCAGCTCGGCGAGCCGGCGTACCAGGGGCGCGAACAGGGCCTGCCCGGCGCTGTGGAAGCCACTGACGGAGACGGTGCCGAGCCGGTCGTGCTGGTACGCGCCGATGGCGGCCTTCGCGGTGGCCATGGCGTTGATGACGTCGGCGCCGGCGTCGGCGAGGACCTGGCCGGCCTCGGTCAGCATGAGGTTGCGCCCGTCCTTGCGCGTGAGCGGGGTGTCCATCTGGCGCTGAAGGAGGGAAATTTGCTGGGACACGGCCGACGGCGTGACGGACAGGGTCTCGGCGACGGCCTTGACGCTGCCCAGCTCGCCCAGTTCGCGCAGCATTTGCAGTTGATGAAGTTCCACGCCGCAACGCTACCATTTAGCTAATGCTTAATCGATGATGGAGCAAAATTCGATTGTGCTAAATGGTGATGGGGGCTCTAATTGACTTAAGAAACCCCACGCACCACGAGCACCACTCAAAGGATTGCCGCCCATGAAAGCACTGTACAAGTCCGGCGCACACGCAGGATTCGAACTCGTCGACCGCCCGGAACCCGAAACCGGCGTGCGCGACGTCAAGATCAAGGTCGCGGCAACCGGCCTGTGCGGCACCGACCTGCACATCCAGTCCTGGGACGCCTGGGCAGCGGCCAACATCAACGCCCCTTTGATCGCCGGCCACGAATTCTACGGCGAAGTGGTGGAGGTCGGCGCCGACGTCCACGACGTCAAGGTGGGCGACAAGGTCTCCGGCGAGGGCCACGTGGTGTGCGGCATGTGCCGCAACTGCCGTGCCGGCCGCCGCCACATGTGCATCAACACCATTTCCGTGGGCGTGCAGCGCGATGGCGCGTTTGCCGAATACGTGGTCATCCCCGAGACCAACGTCTGGGTCCACCACGACCCCTCCATCACCCCCGAACTGGGCGCCATCTTCGATCCCTTGGGCAACGCCGTCCACACGGCCCTCAGCTTCGGCCTGGTCGGCGAGGACGTGCTGATCACCGGTGCCGGCCCCATCGGCCTGATGGCCGTCGCCGTGGCCCGCCACGCCGGCGCCCGCAAGATCGCCATCACCGACATCTCCGAACCCCGCCTGGCCATGGCCGCGGCCATGGGCGCCGACCTCGCCGTCAACGTCGCCACCACCCGCCTGAAGGAAGCGCAGCTGACGCTGGGCATGCGCGAGGGCTTCGACGTCGGGCTTGAAATGTCCGGCCACCCCACCGCCCTGCCGGAAATGATCGACAACATGAACCATGGCGGCCGCATCGCCATGCTGGGCCTGCCGAGCCAGTCGATCGACATCAACTGGGGCAAGGTGGTCACCCACATGCTCACGCTGAAGGGCATCTACGGCCGCGAAATGTTCGAGACCTGGTACGCCATGAGCGCCATGCTCTCCTCCAACCCGGTGCTGCGCTCGGCCGTGGCCTCCGTGGTCACCGACAAGCTGCCGGCCACCGAATGGGAGCAGGCCTTTGAGATTGCCCGCTCCGGCCGGGGTGGCAAAGTGGTCCTTGACTGGTCCGTCTTCTCCTAACCTCCGCCTTCCCAGCACGACGGCGGAACCCGGGTTCCGCCGTCGTCCGCCCCACCACCCAAGGAGTCCCATGTACACCTCCATGAAAGACCAGCTCGCCGCCGAGCTGACCGAGATCCGCACGGCCGGGCTGTTCAAGACCGAACGCCAGATCACCTCCGCCCAGTCCAGCCACGTGCAGGCCGGCCCGCTCGACGGTGCCACCGCCCCCGTGCTGAACTTTTGCGCCAACAACTAC
The DNA here is from genome assembly GCA_049578485.1 of Specibacter sp. Taxonomy (GTDB): domain Bacteria; phylum Actinomycetota; class Actinomycetes; order Actinomycetales; family Micrococcaceae; genus Specibacter. The sequence continues at coordinate 497 of JBAUMA010000118.1, read as the reverse complement.
CTGGGCCTGGCCGACCACCCGGCCATCATCGACGCCGCCAAGACGGCCATGGACGAGCGCGGCTTCGGCATGGCCAGCGTGCGCTTCATCTGCGGCACCCAGGACCTGCACCTGCAGCTGGAATCGGCCGTCTCAAAGTTCCTGGGCACCGAGGACACCATCCTCTTCTCGTCCTGCTTTGACGCCAACGGCGGCGTGTTTGAGTCATTGTTCGGCCCGGCCGACGCCATCATCTCCGACTCCCTGAACCACGCCTCCATCATCGACGGCATCCGCCTGTCCAAGGCCGCCCGCTTCCGCTACGCCAACCAGGACATGGCGGATCTGGAAACCCAGCTGCAGGCAGCTGCGGCCATGAACGACGGCGCCGGCGCCCGCCGCACCATCATCGTCACCGACGGCGTGTTCTCCATGGACGGCTTCCTGGCCCCCCTCGAGGCCATCTGCGACCTGGCCGAGCAGTACGGCGCGCTGGTCATGGTGGACGATTCCCACGC
>JBAUMA010000117.1:0-4373 GCA_049578485.1 Specibacter sp. | reverse complement strand
GGCAACGGCCCTTCAAATTCCGGCCCCGGCGAGGTCGGACGCCACCAGCAGCGGCCAAGACAGTGCGCCCCGTCCGCCTGCTGGTATTGATGGGAACCACAGCATCCGTGATGAAATCACCGGCCTGCATCCCTGCCCATAAGACCTGCAATAGATCCGGCAGGAAAAGGATTGAATACTTCGCCATATCAACACTCATTCACTAAGTGTTGCAATCACCGCAAGAACCCAAGGAACGCCGACCGGACATGATTGAGGAATGGACGCCGTCGCCGTGTTGGGTAGAGGCCTTTTCGCAGAATTGAGGTTTGTTCGCCCGGCTACGGGCATTGGTCCATAAACCTAAAGTCGCCACAGGATTTAGGTCAGTTTCCATACTTTCCGGGATTTGCTCTGGATAGAGTTGGGGGACCGGACAGAGCCGTCCGGCCTGGTGTCGACGTCAGAAGGAAGCTCATGGCCGCAGCAACAGTGGATGACATCCTGTCGGATCTCCCTCTGGGGTTCGCCAGCCTTATCCTTCGGCCGTCCCGCGCTGATTCTCCGATCGAACGCCTCCTGATCGTTGACGCGGACGACGAGATGTCCGGCGAGACATCCGACGACGGGGCAGCGTTCGTCCTACTGATCGGGGTTCGCGGACGCTCCGCCCTGCCGGCCGTGCGTCGCCTTTTGAAGAATCCTCCCCTGGCGCTGGCCGTCAAAGGCAGTCCAGGGGAACTCGGGGAAGTCGAAGAGCTGCTCCGGGCTGCCGGAACGGGACTCCTTCTGGTGGATCCGGCCGCGGACTGGGACCGGCTCCTCTCAATGGCCAAGGACCGCATCCAGCCGCGCAGCTACCAGAGCGAAGTGCTCACGCTGCTGGAAGAGGACCTGTTCGCCATCGCGCAGACGACAGCCCGCCTGACGTCGAGTCACGTGGTCATCGAGGACGCCGCCAACAAAGTCCTGGCGTACTCCACGGTGACCAATGACATCGACGAGCTACGGAAGGCGTCGATTTTGGCCCGGCGCGGTCCGCGCAAATACGAACTCCTCCTCAAAGACCTGGGTGCCTACCGCGAACTGCACCGGACCCGCCTGTCTGTTCGGGTTCCGGCCCGGCCCCAAGACGGCCTGCGGGAGCGGGTGGCTATCACCTTGTTCGCAGGTGACCGGATCATGGGGTATATCTGGCTGCAGGAAACCGGGGACGGATTCGGCACCGACGTTGAATATGTGCTGACCGGATCAGCCGCACGGGCGTCCGCCGAGCTGATCCGCTACCGCAACCAGCAGTCGGTTCACATGCGCGAGGACCGGATTGTCCGGATCCTCTCCGGCCCGGCGGAAGCCGCGGCGAGCGCCCACAGCGAGAAAATCCCCGCGGACCGCCCGACAGCCCTGATCCTGATAGGTATGTCGGATGCTCAAGCGCAGGAAGACGATGCGGCGCTCAAACATGGAGAGCTCGCCAACCTCGCGTCCATCCATGCGGCAGCCTACAAACCGTCAGCCATCGTGGGGCAGTTCAACGGCGACACCGCTGTGATCATACCGGCACTCCAGTCCGCCAGCGCCGAATCTGGGCTGCGGAGGCTCGCCGAGGCCATCGTCAGGGACGCCGGCAAGCACCTTGGCATCACGCCGTTCGCGGCGGTGGGACCAATCGCGCCGGATCTGCTTTCGATTCATTCGGTGACCGCAAAAACGGAGGCATTGCTCGGCTGCATGCTGAGGTCAGGGAACACTTCCGTGGCCACTGTGGACGATTTCGAAACGAACATCCTTTTCCACGAGGCAGTTGAGAACTTCTCGGCTTCGGACTTTCGCCATCGCAGCCTCTGGGCCCTCCTCCGTGACGATGGCGAGCTGGCCGAAACTCTTCGGGCTTATTTCGATGCCGCACTGGACGTGGCCGAATGCGCTCAGCGGATGATGGTGCACAAGAACACCGTCTACTACAGAATCAGCAAGGTCAGCCGGGCTACCGGCCTGAACTTCAGTGATCCCCGCCATTCATTGGTCGCACTCCTGCACGTTCAGGAGTGGGCCGGCACGCATAAGGAGCGTCTGGGCAAGAAATGACGACAGCACTTCAATCGCCGCCCCTTGGCCTGGTCCTGGATGACATTGTCCGCAGCCACCGTCCCCGGAGCGAAGCAGGTTCGGTTCCCGCCGGCATCCCCCACCTGTCTTCGCCGCCGTTCGACCGTTTCGGAATTGCGGTGGCCACCACGTCCGGGCACGTGTTCAACTCCGGCGACGCCAATCTTCCCTTCTCCATCCAGAGCATCTCGAAGGTCTTCACCCTGGCCATGGCGCTCAGCGCCGCTGACCCCGGTGCGCTCTGGTCCCGGGTGCTCCGTGAACCGTCAGGAACGTCCTTCAATTCCCTGGTGCAGCTTGAAGTAGAACACGGCATCCCGCGGAACCCGTTCATCAACTCGGGCGCCTTGGTGGTCACGGACCATTTGATGGAAAAATTTCCCGACGCCGCCGGCCAGGTCCTGCGCTTCCTCGCCGGTCAGGTGGGTCACCAGAGTGGAAGAACGGGTCCGTTCATCGACGAGGTGGCCGCAAAAAGTGAGCTTGCCAATAGCAGCCGCAACCTGGCCCTCGCCCACTTCCTGAATGACTTCGGCAACCTGCGCCGGCCCGCCCACGCAGTGGTTGAAAACTACGTCAGGCAGTGCTCCATCATGATGAGCTGCGTGGAGGTGGCCAAGGCCGGACTCTTCCTCGCCCAGGACGGCCGGGGAGCACGGGGAACCGTGGTCTCCCGGAGCGAGGCCAAACGGATCGGCTCCATCATGCTGACCTGCGGCATGTATGACGCGGCCGGCGAGTTCGCCTACCGCGTGGGACTTCCCGGGAAGAGCGGCGTGGGCGGCGGGATCCTGGTTATCGTTCCCGGCGAGTGTGCCATCTGCGTCTGGAGTCCCCGGCTGGATTCAAAAGGCAATTCCCTGGCCGGGACAGCGGCCCTCGCTGATCTGTCCGAACGCACCGGATGGTCAGTCTTCTGAGCTGACCGCAGCTCTTCCCATAATTTCCCGCTAGAACCCCCCCATTTAGGTCTTTGACAGGTCGAAAGGAACACCCATGCCCAACAACCCCAATGACGCGGTTGGTCTGCACGAGTCCGACGGCGGCCACGCCCATGCCCCGGATGCCCTGATCCATGCGGAAGACGCCGGCTACCACAAGGGCCTCAAGGCGCGGCAGATTCAGATGATCGCCATCGGCGGCGCGATCGGCACCGGTCTGTTCCTCGGCGCGGGCGGGCGGCTCAGCGCGGCGGGACCGTCCCTGGTCATCGCCTACGCGGTCTGCGGTTTCTTCGCCTTCCTGATCCTGCGCGCACTGGGCGAACTGGTGCTGCACCGCCCGTCGTCGGGTTCGTTCGTCTCTTACGCCCGTGAGTTCTTCGGTGAGAAGGCGGCATTTATCTCGGGCTGGTTCTACTGGATCAACTGGGCCACCACCACCATCGTGGACATCACCGCCACGGCGCTCTACATGAACTTCTTCGGCAAGTACGTCTCCTGGATGGGTGCGGTGCCGCAGTGGGCCTGGGCCCTGATCGCCCTGGTGGTGGTTCTTTGCCTCAACCTCGTCTCGGTCAAGGTCTTCGGCGAACTCGAGTTCTGGTTCGCCCTGATAAGGTGGCGGCGCTAGGGGTGTTCCTCATCATCGGCACGTACTTTGTCATCTTTGGCACGCCGGTGGACGGCCAGGATGTCGGGCTGAGCCTGCTCTCGGACAACGGCGGCATCTTTCCCAACGGCCTCCTACCGATGATCATCCTGATGCAGGGTGTGCTATTCGCCTATGCCTCGATCGAGCTCGTGGGCACGGCCGCCGGTGAGACCGAGAACCCCGAAAAGATCATGCCCAAGGCCATCAACTCGGTGGTGTTCCGCATCGCTGTGTTTTACGTTGGTTCCGTTATCCTGCTGGCACTACTGCTGCCGTACACCTCCTATGAGAAGGGTGTGAGCCCCTTCGTGACCTTCTTCGGCTCACTGGGGATCCCGGGCGTGGACGTCATCATGAACCTGGTGGTCCTCACCGCGGCGCTGTCTTCGCTCAACGCGGGCCTCTACTCCACGGGCCGCATCCTGCGCTCCATGTCCATGGCCGGTTCGGCGCCGAAGTTCGCCCAGCGCATGAACAGGGCAGGCGTTCCTTATGGCGGCATCGCCATTACGGCGGTGGTCTCGCTGCTGGGCGTGCCCCTGAACTACCTGGTGCCCGCGCAGGCCTTCGAGATCGTGCTTAACGTTGCTTCGGTGGGAATCATCGTCACGTGGGCCACTATCGTGGTGTGCCAAATCCAGCTCAAGCGCTGGGCCGACAACGGCTGGGTGGAACGCCCCTCTTTCCGGATG
>JBAUMA010000116.1:0-13178 GCA_049578485.1 Specibacter sp. | reverse complement strand
GCGCCGGCAAGCTCGGCGCCGACCGCGTCGCCGGCGACGGACCCGACCATCGTCGTGGCCGTCCAGGGCCAGGTGACGGGTGGTTTGGCCAACACGGGCGCCAGCGGGATTGCCGTGGCAGGATTCGCTTCGGGCGGCCTGTTGGTGGCCGGCGTCGGCGCCTTGCTGCTGCTCCGCCGTCGCACCCGCACCCACTAGCGTTAAACAGCTTTCCCGCACCTTGACCTCGAAAAATCGATGGCTGAGTGCGGGAAAGTTGTTTAACGAAAAAGGGCGGTTTAGCCCTGGTACGGCGTTGCGGAGATGATCTCCACCTCGATGGTCTTGCCGTTGGGGGCAACGTAGCTGAGCTTGTCACCAATCTTGCTGCCCATGATGGCTGCACCCAGGGGGGACCGTTCGCTGAAGACATCCATGTCCTCGGCACCCACTTCCCGGCTTCCCAGCAGGAACGTGGTCTTGTCCCCGGCCACGGTGGCAACCACCACCATGCCCTGCTCGACAATGCCGTCGTCGGCGGGAGTCTCGCCAACGTGGGCGTAGCGCAGCAACTCGGTCAGCTGGCGGATACGGGCCTCGATCTTGCCCTGCTCGTCCTTGGCTGCGTGGTAGCCGCCGTTTTCCTTGAGATCGCCCTCGGAGCGGGCCTGCTCGATCTTGCTGACGATTTCGGCGCGGCCGGGGCCGGAAAGATGCGTCAGTTCAGCCTGGAGACGATCAAACGCTTCCTGGGTCAGCCAGGCAGCGGACGCACTGTTAGTGGTAGGCACGTAGTTCTCCTCGAAGGTACATGAAAGCAAAGACCCCGCTGTCGGCGGTTCCAGTGGTGCTTCACAGCCGGCCGGCACGCCAGCTGGCGTGCGCGATCCATGCGCGGAACAACAAAGGTTGACCAAGCGGGGCAAAGGTAATAATTGACAGTTTAGTCAAGAAGGCGGATAAACCCAAGAATCTGCCGGTGTGGCGAGTAACGTACTAGTGCACAATCCAGCAACTGTCGACAACTCCGGTCACCGCGATGGAGTCGGTGCGCACCTCGCCGCGCACCGTCGTCGTGCGCCCTTTGTTGCTGCCGGCCTCGGTGCCGTTGGGGCCAATGGTGATGACGTTCCAGCCCACCACGGCGTAGCTGGAGTTCAGGGCCTGCAGTGCGCACTTGGCTGTGGCGCCGGGGTCCTTGGTGACCACAAGGTCCACGGTGGAAAGTGTGGGATCCACCACTTCGTAGCTGACGAGTTTTTGGTCGACCCCGGTGTTTGAACCAACGGTAACCCACAAAATCCAGGTCAGGGCCAGGGCGCCCACCACGGCCAGGGCAATTATTTTGGCCTTTTTGGACATCGCCTGCTTGGGCGTGCCGTATCGATTGGCTACGCTGGTAGCTGCTGGAGAATCAGAATTTGTCACTGCATCCACTGGTGTCTTGTTCCACGGTCCCGCCGCGGGCTGGCCGACCCTGATCGGGACGGTACGGACATGACAAGTTTAGCGTTCATTCCCGCACTCGTTTTTCGCCCATTTTGCTCTAAGGATTGAAGGTAGCAGCCGTGACTGTCAATGAGGGGCACCCAACCGAACCGCTCCGCCTGCTGGCGGTCCACGCCCACCCCGACGATGAGGCCAGCAAGGGTGCGGCCATGATGGCTTCCTATGCAGCCTCCGGCCACCAGGTCATGGTGGCCACGTGCACGGGAGGCGAGCGGGGAGATATCCAGAATCCCGGCATGGCCGACCATGCCCATGCCGCCCGCGACATGGGTGGTGCCCGCCGCCTGGAAATGAAGTTGGCCGCGTCGATTTTGGGCGTTGAGCAGCAGTGGCTCGGGTTCACGGATTCCGGGCTGCCGGAGGGCGATCCCCTTCCGCCCCTGCCCGAGAATTGCTTCGCCTTGAAGCCGCTGGAGATCGCGGCCGCCCCGCTGGTGCGACTGGTGCGCCGGTTCCGTCCCCACGTGATCGTCTCCTACGACGAAAACGGCGGCTACCCCCACCCCGACCACATCATGGCGCACAAGGTTGCCGTGGAGGCCTTCCACGCAGCCGGCGATCCGGAGCGCTACGAGGGCACGGGGGAAGCGTGGGAGCCGCAAAAGCTGTACTACGACCTTGCCTTCAACCCGCAGCGCTTCCGTGCCCTGCACTTTGCCCTGGAAGAGGCAGGACTGGCATCGCCATACGCGCAGAGGCTCGCGGCATGGCTTGAGGCCGACACCGAGGGGCACACCCCGCCCGTCAGCAAGCACCCCACCACCACGCAGGTGGATTGCGGCGAATTCTTTGAGAAGCGCGACGAGGCCCTGCGAGCCCACGCCACCCAAGTGGATCCGGACGGTTTCTTCTTTGCCGTCAGCCCGGACATGCAGCGAAAGGTGTGGCCGTGGGAGGACTATTCGCTCGTGGAGTCCCGTGTACCCACCGAACTGCCAGAGAACGACCTGTTTGCTGGTTTACGATAGGTAGTGGACGTTTTCCGCCTGCACCAAGCCGGCGGGGATGAAACGAAAGACGAATTGTGCTCTCTTTGATTTTGATCGCCGCCACCACACCCGTGCCAACCCCCAATGTGCCCACGCTGCGCCCCGGCCTGACGGAGGACCAAGTCACCCCGGGACTCTTGGGCTTCGTCGTGACATTCAGCATTGTCGCCATCATGTTCTTTGTCATCCGCGACATGATGAAGCGCGTTCGCCGGGTTCGCTACCGTGCCCAGGTTGAGTCCGGGATTGCCGGCGGTTCGCATGGCCCGAACGCCGAATACATGGGCATCCCCATCAGGGACGACGCCACCATTTCCGGGGGTGCCCCGCTTCCGGCCCCCGTGGAAACCTCGGCTTCGAAAACCGGCCCTTCTAAAACCGGCGGTGTCGCAACGGACAACGCTGCGGACAAGTCCGCCACCTAGGAAACACCATGAACCGGCTGGCTGGCGAACCAAGTGCGTACCTTCGCCAGCATGCCGGGAACCCCGTGAACTGGCAGCCGTTTGACGACGCAGCCTTTGCGGAGGCGCGCGAGCGCAACGTCCCCGTATTCTTGTCCGTGGGCTACGCCGCGTGCCACTGGTGCCACGTCATGGCCGGTGAGTCCTTCGAGGACCCGGCCATTGGGCGCTACATCAATGAGCATTTTGTGGCCATCAAAGTGGACCGCGAAGAACGTCCCGACGTGGACGACGCCTACATGGCGGCCACCCAGGCACTCAGCGGCGAGGGTGGCTGGCCCATGAGCGTCTTCCTGACACCGGATGGGCAGGCGTTTTACGCCGGCACATATTTTCCTCCGCAGCCCGTCTCCGGACGGCCCTCCTTCCAGCAGGTGCTCAATGCAGTGGCTGACGCTTGGGCGCAGCGGCGCCAGGACGTCCTGGACACTGCCGACGCCCTTGCCTCGGCGCTGGCAGACCCGGTCTGGAAAATCAGCACCGGCGGTGCTGGGGCGCAGGATTGGGCGCGTGACCTTGCCGACGCCGCCGCCAGTGCGGTGGATGCCTTGGCTCAGGCAGAAGACCCGGTGCACGGCGGCTTGGGCCAGGCGCCGAAGTTTCCGCCCACACCCGGGCTCGAATTCTTGATTCGCCATGCTGCCGCCGGCGTGGACGGGTCTTCGCAGAAGGCCCGGTCACTGGCCGGACGCATCCTGGGTGCCATGGTCAACTCGGCGTTGTTTGACCAGCTGGGCGGTGGATTTGCCCGCTACAGCGTGACGGCCGACTGGTCGGAACCGCACTACGAGAAGATGCTGTACGACAATGCTGGACTCCTGCGCGTACTGATCCACTGGGTGCGCCTGGGGGAGGGGTCCCTGGCATTTGGTGATGAGTCCGGGATAGATGGCGTGGTTGCCGGGCTTTCATCGCACGATGCCCGGCGCGCGGCCCTTGCCACCGTCGCATGGCTGCTGGCCGAGCTGAGGCTGCCCGGCGGGGCGTTTGCCTCATCGCTGGACGCCGACACCGTGATCGAAGGCGAGCACATCGAGGGTGCCAGCTACAAGTGGACGTACGAACAAGTCCTTGCTGCCGCCACGGAGACATTGGCCGGCACGGGGATATTGACCGGCCGGGTCGACGGCGCGGGGGAGGCCGTGGATGAGCTGGCCGCCGGTGACTTGGCAGCCTTGGTGACCGGAGCCATGAACATCCCGGTGTCCGGTGCCGCGCTGCCTTTCCACCCCGGCCGTCCCCTGACGGGTGAAGAGCGCGCCGGGTGGGACTGCTTGCGTCCTGCCTTGCTGAGCCAGCGGGCCGGACGGGTCATGCCGGCGCGGGATGAGAAAGTCGTGGCGGCCTGGAACGGTATGCTGCTTGCGGCCCTCGCGGAGTCCGCCATGGTACTGGGCGAGCCCTCACACTTGGCTGCCGCCGTCGAACTTGGCGGGTACCTGCGGCGCGTGCATTGGGATGGGGCGGTGTTCCGGCGGGTTTCCCACAACGGCGCGGCCGGCGGTATCGACGGGCTGTTGGAGGACTATTCCGCCTGCGCAGACGGCTATTTTGCGTTGTATGCGGCCACGGGTGATGCGCAGTGGTTTGATTTTGGCACTACTTTGTTGGTTGCCGCGCGGCGCTTCATCGGCGACGGCACGGTTTTCAATAGCGCAGGCGAGGCTGAGTCCATGGCAGGGGCGCCCGGAGGTGCTCGGTACGCGGATCCGTTCGACAACGCGACGGCCAGCCCCGTGGCACTGCTCGCCGGCGCCCTGGTGACGTCGGCGGCGTACACGGGGTCAACCGGTCAGCGCGCGACGGCGGAGAGCCTGATTGGCACGCTCCCGGCGCTGGCCGCCCGCGCGCCCAGGGCAGCTGGCGGATTGCTGGCCGTGGGACAGGCCATGCTGGCGGGCCCGGTGGAGACTGCAATCGTCGGCGCACTTGGCGCTGAGCGCGATTCATTGGTGCAGCGGGCGTGGCAGTCGGGCGCGCCTGGCATGGTCATAGCGGTTTGGGACGGTGCAGGACCAGCCCCGGTGCCGCTGTTGGAGGGCCGCTCCGTTAGCGCACGTTCCGGGGCAGCGGACGATGGCAATCAGGATACTGCGCCCCCTCTGGCCTATGTGTGCCGCAATATGGTGTGCGCCCGGCCGGTTGCCTCGGTCGCGGAGCTCGACAGACTCCTGTAGGCCCCGTCGTACGCCGGTGGTCAGCCCGTCGAGGCCGGGGTGGTGGCCGAGGTCGCACTGCGGTGGTCGAGCCCGTCGAGACCGCGGAGGGGACCGGCCGTTCTGCGGTGGTCGAGCCTGTCGAGACTGTGGTGGTCGAGCCCGTCGAGGTCCCTGAAAGGGGTCTACATTCCGCGGTGGTCGAGCTTCTCAATGCCCCGGTGGCCGGGCTTGTGGAGACCGGGGTGGTCGGGTTTGTTGGTGGGGTTGTGGTTGGGTTTAGGGGTTGGTGGTGAGGCCGTGGTGGTAGTTGTTGCGGCGGGCTTGTGCGGTGGGGTCGATTTTGTAGGGTGCGGTGAAGTGGGGGGTGCCGTGGAGGAGTTCGACTTTCCAGTCGGTGTGGTGGAGTTGGTGGTGGTGGAAGGTGCATAGGAGGCAGCCGTTCTCGATGGAAGTTGCGCCGCCGCCGTACCAGGGGATGATGTGGTGGGCTTCGCACCGGTAGGCGGGGATGATGCAGCCGGGGAAGGAACAGCCCATGTCGCGGGCTAGCAGGATTTTGCGTTGGGCCCGGGTGAAGAGTCGTTGGGTGCGTCCGACGTCGAGGATTTCTTGGCCTGTGCCGTAGAGCAGCTGGGTGATCTCGACGTCGCAGAGGGCTTCATCGAAGACGGCCAGGGGGACGGGGCCGCTGAAGGGGGCTAGGGCGATGCCGGTCCCGTCGGTGGCGTGTCGGTCGAGGTCTGCTTGGGTGGTGGTGATGATGAGTTGGGTTTTCAGCCCGCCGTGGGCGGGGAGTTTCCCGGTCCGCCCGGCGAGTTTCACGCAGTCGATGAGCCCGTCCAGGAGTCGTTGGGCGGGGGTGCGGCGGTCCTGGATGGCCGGGTCGGTGTTGGCCGGGTCGATCGGATCCCAGCCCTGGATTGCTTCCAGTGGCTCCGGGGCCCGGTTAAAGCCTGGATCCGGGTACGGGTCCATCAGCCACGGGCCGGTGCCTGTACCCGTTGATGACCCTGCGGCGTGTGTGGCGTGTGTGGGGTCGGGGTTTGGGTGGTTGCGTGTCTGCGTGGGCTCGACGGTGGGCGTGGGATGAGGCGAATCAGGGATAGTTGCTGAATCGAGGCACCCGGGGGTGGTCGTGGTGTCGCGGGTGGGTGGTTCGTCCCAGCCGATGCGGGTCACGGGGGCAGGATCGCCCCACAACCAACTCAGGTCATCCCCGACCGTGGAGGAGGTGGTACGCCAGCCGATACCGCCCGGATCGGTGCCCGCTTCCACCCACAAGGATGCATCGTTCTCCGAGCCCGAGCCCGAGCCCGGTGCCGGCCCGGCCGGCGATACCGGTTCCGGGAGCGGCGGCGATGCCAGCCCTGACGGTGGTGCTGTCCGCGCCGGTGGTGCTGGTTCCGGCCCTGACTCTGGCGTCGGCCCTGGTAGTGGCCCAGCTTCTGGTGCTGGTACTGGTGGCTGGGTAGTTTCGCCGGGGTCGTTGGCTGCCGTGGAACCGGCGGGCACGGTGCCCGTGCCATCTATGCCGTCCTCGCACTCACGGGTGTCCCTGCCGCCAGTTCCTGTGGCCGTGGTTGGTGCATTGGCGGCAATCGTCTCACCGTCCCCGGTGGGTAGGCCAGGGCTGGGGGTGCCGGCGGGTGTGGGGGTGCCGGTGGGTGTGGGGGTGTTGTGGGTGGGGTGGTTGAAGAGGTGGCTGATGGTGGTGAGGTTACCGAAGAGGCTTTCCTGGCCCGGGACATCGGTGCGATCACGGTCGTGGGCGCCATCGCGGCATGCCTCGCCGGCTCTGTCGTTGGGCAGGCTGCCACCGTCGCTGTCATCGGCATCGGCAACTTCGCCGGTTGGGGTGCTGGTTCCGTCGTCGTTGCTGGTGGGGGTGGTGTCGGGGTGGTGGGGGTTGGCGGCCCAGTCGATGGTGACTCTTAGGGTTTCGTATTGCGGGATGGTCAGGTGGCCTTCGAAGTGGATCAGGCCTCGGCGGGGTTGGTGGAAGATCAGGCCTTGTTTGGCGAGCAGGGCCCCTTGGGTGGGTTGTTGCCCGTCGGGATCGAGGTGGGCAAGGATGCGGGTGCCGATGGTGCGGAGGAAGTCCGGGGCCTGCTCCCTGGCCTGCCCGGTCAGGGTTTGTTCGACCTCTTGGCGCTGCTGTTCTGGGATGCGTGCGGCGGTGGCCAGGTGGTCGGCGTCGTCGATGAATCCGGACACGGTCAGGGCTTGATCGATGGAGAGCTCCCCGGTAAAGAACGCAGCCCCGAGGACCGGTTGCGGGGCCGGGGCGAGGATGGTGGTCAACGGGTCGGTGGTGGGCAGGACACGCTCGGCCAGGCGCAAGCGCCGGTAGGCTTCGGCCCGGCTAAGTTTCAAGGACTGCACCAATAACCCGGCCGTGTTGCGGACCCCGGTGGTGGCGAAGCGGCCGGCATCAACACGTTGATTTAGATCATCGGCGCCCTGGACCAGGAGGCCTTGGAGGAAGTGATTCAATCGTTCCAGGGATTGGGCCCACCGGATCGATTCCGCATCGCTCAACGAGGCCAGGTCAAGACCAAACGGGACGGTGGGGGATTGCTGCCCGTTGGTGGTGGGGGAGGCGGCCGTGGCCAGGGCGTCGGCCAGGGCCAGGAGCCGGTGAATATGTTCACCAGCACCGTGACCGTTCTGGGTGGATCCGGGATTCCCCGGCATCCTTGCCGTTGCTTCCATACCCCCATTTTAGGGCCAGGCACCGACAAAATAGTAGACACTTGCTGGAATGTGCACAACTACTAGAACAGTGATGGCTGTGGAGGGGTGAATGATCCTACGGGTGTGGTGGCTGTGGATAACGCGTGGCGGGAAACCGCGTTTGGGTCTAGTTTGGTGTCTAACTGAACGGGTACCCGGCAGGAGGGGAGCCCACAGGATTCACGGCAGGGGGGCTCTCATGAGGACCAACACGGCACATGCACCAATGGATTCCCCAATGGATCCCCGAACAGGTCAAGGATCCCGGCGACAGCGACAACGACGCCCGCTGAAGGTAGGTGGGGTGGGCGTGCTACTACTGGCCGGCCTGATCCTGGCAGGCTGCACCCCCACGGACCACCCCACGAGCACCGCCCCAACGGCGGTGCCATCAACAACCACGGCCCCGGCCACCACCCAGACACCGACCCCCACTGCCAAGCCCGTCTACAAACCCGCAACAGCCACCGGCCCGGCCCAAAATGTGCCCATCCCCGTACTCCCGGCCAAAGCCAAAGAATTCTCCAAAACAGGCCTGGAAGAATTCGCCCGCTACTGGTACTCCACCCTCGGCTACGCCTATGAAACCGGCGACATGACACCCATGATGGCCATCACAGACCCGGGCTGCACCACCTGCTCGGGAGTCGGGGACATGGTCAAGCCATGGTATGGCGCTGGCGGCTGGATCGTAGGCGGGCAGATGACCGTTTACTCGTCGACCAGCACGTTCCATAAGACGCCGGATGGAACCTACCAAGCAATCCTGATGATCCAGCAAAAACAAGTGACCTCGTACAAAGCCGACAAGTCTTTGGACGCAGCGTTGCCAGCGACCGTGGCGAGGGCCGACATCGTGGTCGCGACCTATTCCGACGGGCACTGGGTGGCCCACAAAGCCGAACATCTGACGAAGGGCTAGACATGGCGCGTAAGCCTCTGGCCTTCGTCCTGGCTCTATTGATTTCTCTCAATGTGTTGGTTCCGGTCTCCATGTCGTGGGCGGATGGTGGTGTCATTCAGGACTGGACGGAAAAGGGCATCCAAACTGAAGACTGGCAGCGAACAGCTGACGGCCAGTACTATGGTGAATTCCCGTCCACTGGACCCGAAAACCCCTACATCTATAAGTATGTTGTGGCTTGTTCGGCCCAGCACAGGCTTGAGGCGACCAGTTGCACTGATGGCTTGGCTCAATGCAAGGAGGCCAAGGGTGGAATGCTTGTTGACTGGTACTACTCGCTGAAGCCGCCGAGTCCGCTCGTGTGGGTTCTGCAGGCCCGGGCCACCTGCATCTATTCGGAGAAACCGCGGGACGTCCTGGCCGAGATCGCCGCCGTGATTGGCCGCGAGTTCCAACAATCACCCGTGGCCCCCGCCAGCCTCGGGAGCCAGCCTGGCCCCCACACCCTCCGCGGCCAGGAAACCAACGTCTACGCCAACGCCACCGAACAAGAATTCAACATCACCTTGCTCGGACAAAAAGTCCACATCACCGCAACCCCGGTCGCCTACACCTGGAACTACGGCGACGGCACCATCTGGGGACCAACCCCCAGCCCCGGCGCACCCCTGCCCGAGGACCGCATCGGCGAACAAACCAAAACTAGCCACATCTACACCATTACCGGCAAATACGCCATCAACCTCACCACCCACTTCAACGGCAGCTACAGCGTCAACGGCGGCCCAGCCCTGCCCATCCCCGAACAAGGCCACTTCCCCTCACCACCCCTGGGCCTGACCGTCTGGCGCGCCATCACCCGCAATTACGCCGACGACTGCAACACCAACCCCCACGGCGTCGGCTGCTAAACCCCGGCACCTACACCCACCAGCCCGGAGGCAACAACGCCGGAGGCAACAACCCCTCCCACACACCAACGGCGGCACCCACCGGGCACCGCCGTAGAACCCAAACCAAGCGAACCCAAACCAGTCGAAACCAAGCCCGTTAGAACCCAAGCCGGCCAGAACCCAGGCCGATGCAGCCTCCGGCCACGAAACCAGGCCAGCACCCGCGAGCCTGCCCAGTACCCGCGCGGTTGGCCCGCCTCCAGGTCGCCGCAGGGGCCGGGCGGCCGGCCCCTGCGTCGCCATTAAGGAGAAGAGGGCTACTTGAAGACCACCAAAACTACGGCAATGAAGTGGCTGGCGAATCCGGCCACCGTCAAGGCGTGGAAGAGTTCGTGGAAGCCGAAATGGCGCGCGCTGAAGTTTGGTTTCTTGATCCCGTAGATGACGGCGCCGGCTATGTAGAAGACGCCGCCCAGGCAGATCAGCAGGGTGGGCACCGTGCCGGCGGACCAAAATTCGGGCAGGAAAAACAGGGCAGTCACGCCGAGGAGGACGTAGATGGGAACGTACAACCACCGCGGAGCGCCCACCCACAGCACGCGGAAGAGGACGCCCAGAATGGCACCCACCCAGATCATCCACAAGAGCAGCGTGGCAGTGGCGTGCGGAAGCATGAGCGCCGACAACGGGGTGTAAGAACCGGCGATGACCAGCATGATGTTGCTGTGGTCCAGCCGCTTGAGAATGACTTTGGTGCGGGGGGTCCAATTTCCACGATGATATAGCGCGCTCGTGCCAAATAGAAGCGCTCCCGTGGCCACATAAACAAGCGTTGTGACCTTGGCGGTCATGCCAGGTGCCAGAATTACCAGCAGGGCTCCTGCGATCAAGACCACTGGGGTGGCGCCGGCATGCAACCAGCCGCGCCAGCTGGGTTTGGGGTCAGCAATCAAGGGGCTCGTCATGGCTAAATCGTAGTCCCCGGCAGTGTAAGTTACCAGCCAGTAACACGTTTTTTGCGGCGCCTGGCGGCAATCCGTGGAACCGGCAGGTAACCTAGGACTAGCAAGTTTCCCCGGCCGCCAGGCCACTGTCCGCAAAGGTTTGGTGCGCACTAATGCAGTTGTTTAGCCGCCCCGTTCGGATGCCAAATCTGCTCTACAACTATTACGAACGCCGGCTGGCCAACTCCCTGGACATGAGCACAGTCCCCGCCCATATTGGCGTCATGGTGGACGGAAACCGCCGCTGGGCCAGGCAGTTCAACGCACCCACCAGCGAAGGCCACCAGGCCGGCGCGGACAAGATCCTGGAATTCCTGGGCTGGTGCCAGGACCTGGGCATCAAGGTGGTCACGCTCTACATGCTCTCCACGGACAACATGAACCGCTCGCCCGAGGAACTCGACGAGCTCATGGGCATCATCGCCAACACCCTCGACCTGCTCGACGCCGACGCCGACATCAGCGTCCATGCCATGGGCGCCCCCGAACTCCTGCCGGACTACCTGGCCGAGCGCCTCTCCACCCTGACCACGCGCATCCCTGCCAAGGAGCGCATCCACGTCAACATGGCCATTGGCTACGGCGGCCGCCGTGAGATTGTCGACGCCGTCCGCGAGCTCCTGCACGACGCCGACGCCGCTGGGCGCACCATGGCCGAGGTGGCCGACGGGCTGACCGTGGATGACATCTCCAAATTCCTGTACACCCGGGGACAGCCGGACCCGGACCTGGTCATTAGGACCTCGGGGGAGCAGCGGCTCTCGGGCTTCCTTATGTGGCAAAGCGCCTACAGCGAGTTTTATTTTTGTGAGGCCCTCTGGCCGGCGTTCCGCAAGATCGACTTCCTGCGCGCCCTGCGCGACTACGCCGGCCGCAGCCGCCGCTTCGGGAGCTGACGGCGCCACCTTGGCACCGGCGTCGAACCTCGCATGCCGCGCCGGCAAACCGTCAAGGCAAACGTTAACCCGCTGTTTGCCGACTCGCCGAATTGCGATGGTGATTTCACACCCAAACGGGCGTACTTTGGCATTAACGGAGGGCAACTCCGCTCGCCGTACCAATGAATTTCCGGGTGGTCCGCCGGCCCGGAAGGCTGGAGTCGACGTGGTTGAGACGATGAAAACCAAGCAGCATTCCCTGAGCGCGCAGACGGGGCAAAAACTACGCACCTACATCATTGACACCTCGGTTTTACTTTCCGATCCGCGCGCCATCATGCGCTTTGCCGAGCACGAGGTGGTGGTGCCCATCGTGGTCATCTCCGAGCTTGAAGCCAAGCGCCACGATCCCGAACTGGGCTACTTTGCCCGCACAGCCCTGCGCCTGCTCGATGAGCTGCGGGAAAAGCACGGCGGGCTCGCCGAACCGATCCCCATGGGGGACGACGGCGGGACGTTCCGTGTGGAGCTCAACCACATTTCCGCTGAGGTGCTGCCGGCGGGGATCCGCGGGACGGACAACGATTCCCGCATCCTGGCGGTGGCCAAAAACCTTGCGAACGAAGGCAAGGACGTCACGGTGGTCTCCAAGGACGTGCCCATGCGCGTGAAGGCCTCCGCCATGGGACTGTCCGCCGACGAATACCGCAACGAACTGGTCAAGGACTCCGGCTGGACGGGGGTGGCGGAGATTGACGCCACGGAATCGGAGATGGCGGCCCTGTACAACCACGAGGCCGTGCCCATCCCGGAAGCGGCGCTCATGCCCACCAACACCGGGTTGGTGCTGACCAGCAACAGGGGATCGGCACTGGGTCGCGTGGGAGCCGATCAGCAGGTGCGCCTGGTCAAGGGTGACCGGGAGGTGTTCGGCCTGCACGGACGCTCCGCCGAACAACGCCTGGCCTTGGACCTGCTCATGGACCCGGAGGTGGGCATCGTGTCATTGGGCGGGCGCGCCGGCACGGGAAAGAGCGCGCTGGCCCTTTGTGCGGGCCTGGAGGCCGTACTGGAACGCAATGAACACCGCAAAGTGGTGGTGTTCCGGCCCCTCTACGCGGTGGGCGGCCAGGAGCTTGGCTACCTCCCCGGCTCCGAGTCCGAGAAGATGAACCCGTGGGCGCAGGCAGTGTTCGACACCCTCGGTTCGGTGGTCACCGACCGGGTCATGGACGAGATCATGGAACGAGGATTGCTGGAGGTGCTGCCGCTGACCCACATCCGCGGCCGCTCCCTGCACGATTCCTTCGTGATCGTTGATGAGGCGCAGTCGCTGGAAAAGAACGTTCTGCTGACCGTCATGAGCAGGATCGGGCAAAACTCCAAGATCGTCCTGACCCATGATGTGGCCCAGCGCGACAACCTCCGAGTGGGACGGCACGACGGCGTGGCCGCCGTCGTCGAAACCCTCAAGGGGCACCCACTGTTTGGGCATGTCACGCTGACCCGTTCGGAACGCTCGCCCATTGCCGCCCTGGTGACCGAGATGCTGGAGCGGGCCGAAATCTAATCCCCACCCGTCGGGTTCCCGGAAAATTGCTGACGCAATTTTCCGGGAACCTGGCTGGCGTGGGCCCAAAGTTCGTGCGAGGCGTGGGCCCAAAAC
>JBAUMA010000115.1:0-7356 GCA_049578485.1 Specibacter sp. | reverse complement strand
CACGCAGCCTGGGCCAGTCCATGCGGATCATCAAGTCCGAGGTCAAGGAAATGAAGAACGACGGCAAGGCCGAGACGCCCACCGCCGCTCCTGCCCCTGCCCCCGCACCTGCGCCCGAAGCTCCGGTTGAAGGCAAGATTGTCAACAACCCGACGCAGCCGGGCAACACCTCCGGCGACGGTACCGGAACCGGTACCGGCGCTCAGTCATAGAAACTGCCGTAGAGCCGGTGAGCGCCTCGAAGGGCCGCAAGGCCAATCCCGAAGGCAGGATGCCCCTCAAGGAGCATCTGATTGAGGCACGGAACAGGCTCTTCAAGAGCGCCCTGGCCATGATTCCGGGAATCATCATTGGCTGGATCATCTACGATCCCCTGCTGTCCGCGCTGACTGAGCCGTTGCGCGAGATCAGCAAGGAACGGGATATCAATGCCACACTGAACTTTCCCGGCGTTACGACTTCCTTTGACCTGAAGCTGCAGATCTCGCTGATCCTTGGCCTCATCATTGCCTCGCCCGTGTGGATCTACCAGCTGTGGGCGTTCATCACCCCGGGCCTGACCAAAAAGGAACGCCGCTACACACTGTCCTACATGTTTGCGTCGGTGCCGTTGTTCCTTGCCGGTGTATACGCAGGGTGGATCATCTGGCCCAACATTGTGCGGGCCATGACGTCCTTTACGCCGTCGGGCGGCGGCAGTTCCAACATTATGGACGCGCTGGATTACCTGCGCTTCGCCTTGCAACTGACGATGTTCATGGGCGTGGCGTTCCTGGTTCCGGTGCTACTGTTTGCGCTCAACGCGATCGGCTTGGTCAGGGGATCCACCTACCTGAAGGCGTGGCGCTTCACCATCCTTGGCGTAACCATCGTCTCGGCCATGGCGGCCCCTGGCTCCGACGTGATGTCGATGTTCTTCCTGGGCGTGCCCTTGCTGGTGCTGTACTTTGGCGCGATTGGTCTGTGCATTCTCAATGACAAACGTCGCGACCGCCGCTTGGCAAAGCAGACCAAGGAAACCGAATCGACGGCCGATCTTGCGACGCCGCTGACGGACCTGGAAGGCGTCTAGCATCCGTCCCGGGCAGCCCGTCCGCTGACGTAGGCTTGAAGCATGCCAATGCCCCAGTCGCCGTCACCTGCCGAACGCTATGCGGCAGCCAAGGATCGTGCAACGGATGCCGGCACCGACTTTGGTGCCTTCAAACGGAGCTTGGACTTTGAACTCGACGATTTTCAAATCACCGCGTGCCGGGCCCTGGTGGCCGGCCGCGGTGTTTTGCTTGCCGCCCCCACCGGCGCAGGCAAGACGATCGTGGGCGAGTTTGCCGTGTACCTGGCACTTTCCCGCGGGCACAAGGCGTTTTACACGACTCCCATCAAGGCCCTGAGCAACCAAAAATACCAGGAACTGGCCCGCAAGTACGGCTCCGAGAACGTCGGCCTGCTCACGGGCGACACCAGCATCAATTCCGAAGCCCCCGTGGTGGTGATGACCACCGAGGTGCTCCGCAACATGCTCTACGCAGATTCAAACACCCTTTCCGGCCTGGCCTATGTGGTCATGGACGAGGTCCACTACCTGGCCGACAGGTTCCGCGGGGCCGTCTGGGAGGAAGTCATCATCCACCTCCCCACCGAGGTCTCGGTGGTCTCACTCAGCGCCACCGTATCCAACGCCGAGGAATTCGGCGCCTGGCTCGGCACGGTGCGCGGCGACACGGCAGTAGTGGTCTCCGAGCACCGTCCCGTCCCCCTGTGGCAGCACGTGATGGTCCAACGGGACATCGTTGACCTGTTCGCCGAAAAGCAATCGTTTGACGAAATTGCCGCTGAGGGTGCCAGCGACGGTATCAACGCACCGGCACGCTTCAAGGTCAACCCCGAGCTGTTGAAGCTGGCGCGATCCGAGTCCGGTGGTTCGCACCGGGGCCGGCAGGGTTACGGTTCCCGCCCCGGCCGCCGCGACCACCGGGACCACCGCGACCGCGACCGCGACAGGTCAGTGTCCGAGACAGGCATGGTCAAGCGGGCCAGCCGGCCGCAGGTCATCCGGGCCCTGGAGTCTAGGAACCTGCTCCCGGCCATCACCTTCATCTTTTCCCGCGCCGCCTGCGACGCAGCCGTCCAACAGTGTGCCGCGGCCGGACTTTGGCTCACGACGCCGGCCGAACGCGAGGAAATCGCCCGTAGGGTCGATGCCGCGTGCGCCGAGCTGCCCGACTCCGACCGTGAGGTGTTGGGCTATTGGGGTTGGCGCGACGGACTGGTCCGGGGCCTGGCTGCCCACCACGCCGGCATGCTCCCCAGCTTCAAGGAAGTCGTGGAGGACCTATTCGCCGACGGTCTGGTGCGGGCCGTGTTTGCCACGGAAACCCTGGCCCTGGGCATCAACATGCCCGCCCGCACCGTGGTGCTGGAGAAACTGGAAAAGTACAACGGAGAGGCCCACGTTGGCATCACGGCGGGGGAGTACACGCAGTTGACGGGCCGGGCCGGGCGCCGCGGCATCGACGTCGAAGGCCACGCCGTGGTGCTGTGGCAACCCGGCACCGACCCGACGGCCGTCGCCGGGTTGGCGTCCCGGCGCACCTATCCGCTGAACTCCAGCTTCCGCCCCACCTATAACATGAGCATCAACCTGGTGGCACAGTTTGGCCGCCGCCGCACCCGTGAGATCCTCGAATCCTCCTTTGCCCAGTTCCAGGCGGACGCCTCCGTGGTGGATTTGGCCCGGCAGGTGCGCTCCCGTGAAGAGTCCCTGGCCGGGTATGAGAAATCCATGAGCTGCCATTTGGGCGATTTCAACGAATACGCCAAGCTTCGCCGGGAACTCTCCGACCACGAATCCGGGGCGTCCAACACCAAGGCAAAGCAACGCCGCGCCGCCGTGGCACAGTCCCTGACCACGCTTCGGCCCGGGGATGTGGTGATGGTGCCCGCCGGGCGGAACCCGGGCCCCGCCGTCGTGCTTGAGGCCGATGCGAATGCCCGCGAACCGCGTCCCGGCATCCTGACCACGGGGCGGGAGATTCGCCGCCTCGGCATCCACGAACTCCATGGCCCGGTGGTTCCGCTCGCCCGGGTTCGTATTGGCAAGGGTTTCAACGCCAAGGTGCCCAAGGACAGGCGCAACTTGCTGGCCTCCGTGGAGGCGGCCCTCGCCGAGCCCGGCGCATCGCGCCCTGACCGCTCAGCGGCCTTCACCATGACCGACTCGTTGGCAACGCAGGATCAGGCCATCGAGTCGCTGCGCCGCGCCCTGCGGGCCCACCCGTGCCACGGCTGCAGCGACCGGGAGGACCATGCCCGGTGGTCCGAGCGCTGGTGGAAGCTGCGCCGGGAGACCGACGGGCTTGTGCGGGCCATCAACCAACGGACCAACACGATCGCCAAGACCTTCGACCGGGTCACCGATGTACTCGCGGCCTACGGTTTTGTGGAGCGGGACGACGCCGGTGACCTGCGCCCCAGTGCCGACGGCCAGCGGCTGCGGCGCGTGTACGGCGAGAAGGACCTGCTTATTGCCTTGGCCCTGAGGGACGGCGCCTTTGGGGACCTGGACGCCGCCGAGCTTGCCGCGTTCGTCACCGCCGTGGTGTACCAGGCCAAGCGTGAGGACGGCGGCATGCGCCCGAGAATGCCAAGCGTCAGCCTGGAGACCTCCGTCGAGTCGGTAGTCCGGCTGTGGTCGGCCCTCCAGGACGTCGAGGAGTCACACCGGCTGCCCCTGACGGGCGAGCCCGAGCTCGGCCTGGTGTGGCCCATGTTCAAGTGGGCCAAGGGGCGCACGCTGCAGGACTCGCTCCACGGCACAGAGCTGGCCGCAGGCGACTTTGTGCGCTGGACCAAACAGGTCATTGACCTGCTCGACCAACTGGCCAAGGTGCCGGGAATGCCGGGGGACTTTTCCCGGTTGTGCGTAGCGGCGATCAAGCTGGTGCGCCGCGGCGTGGTGGCCTATACAACCGTGGTCGAGTAGACCGCACCTTGTGATTTCTTAGCAAAGTTCCGGAAAGGACTTATCAACCATGTCATTGACCATGTATCGCAACGGTTCCGTCTACAGTGCGGCGGACCCTTTTGCCACGGCCATGCTGGTGGACGGCGATACTGTGGCCTGGGTTGGCTCCGAGCATGCCGCGACGTCGCTGCTGGATTCGCGCATGCACGAGGTGGATTTGGATGGCACCCTCATCACCCCCGGCTTCGTCGACTCCCACGTCCACGTGACCGAAACCGGCCTGGCATTGGACTCGGTGGATCTGTCGGGGGCACGCTCCGTGGCGACTGCACTGGACCTGCTTGCCGCTGCCGCCCGTACAACGCCGGACACGGCAGGAGTACTCCTGGGCCACGGTTGGGATGACAGCAAATGGGCCGAGCAGCGCCCCCTGACGGCGGCCGAAATTGACCGGGCGACGGGCGGCCGGGAAGTCTACCTGGCACGGGTTGACGTGCATTCAGGGGTGGTTTCCTCCGCCCTCGCGCAACGGTGTGGGCTGCAAAACCTTGCGGGTTGGGACGGCGGGGGACTTGTCAGCGGTGCCGCCCACGCGGCCGCCCGGGATGCCTCGCGCCTGTTGGACACAGCCGGCCGCCAACGCGTCCAGGAGCTGGCCCTGCGTCATGCGGCCGCCAACGGCTATGTGGCCCTGGCCGAGATGGCGGCCCCCCATGTTGGCTCCGCGGGTGACCTGGCCGGCCTGGCGGAGCTGACCGCCGCCGACGCCCCCGAGGCATTCCCGGAAATCCTGCCCTATTGGGGGCAGGCGGTCTCCAGCGCCCAGGAGGCCCGCGAACTCCTGGCAGCGCTCGGCACGCCCGTGCTTGGCCTGGCCGGCGACCTGAACATCGACGGCTCGCTGGGCTCGCATTCAGCCCTGTTGGGCACACCCTATGCCGACGCGCCCGGGACTTCCGGGCAGCAATACCTGTCCGTTGCCCAGGTGGCCGACCACCTCGCCGCAACGTCTGAACTGGGCATCTCCGGCGGCTTCCACATTATTGGCGACGGCGCCATGTCCATCGCCGCGGAGGGCCTGGCCCTGGCGGCCGAACGCGTGGGTATTGACAAGGTCCGTGCCGCCGGGCACCGCTTTGAACATGCCGAGATGGTTGACGCGGCGGCCATGGCGGCCCTGGCCCACCACGCGGTGACGGTGTCGGTGCAGCCGGTGTTCGACGCCCTCTGGGGCGGGGGAGAGGGCATGTACGCCCAACGCCTTGGCGCCTCTCGGGCCGCCAACTTGAACCCCCTGGCCCGGTTCTATGCTGCAGGGGTGCCGATCTGCTTCGGCTCGGACTCGCCCGTGACCCCGCTCAATCCGTGGGCGAGCGTGCGGGCGGCCCTGTCCCACCACCAACCGGAGCAGCGGATCTCCGCGCGTGCGGCGTTCATTGGCCACACGCGTGCCGGTTGGCGTGCCGCCCGGCACGCCAACCCGATGCTGGGCCAGCTGGCCCCCGGAGCGCCTGCCAGCTTTGCCGTGTGGGAGATTGAACAGCTCATGGTCCAGGTGGCCGACGAGCGCGTGCAATCATGGTCCACCGACCCCAGGGCGGGAACTCCGCTGCTACCTGCACTGGACACCGCCAACGACCCCCGCTGCCTGCAAACGGTCCACCGGGGACGCGTGCTCCACGCCGCCCCCGAGTTTGGCTGACCCGGCACACGTGAGTCGCGGCGGGGAATGCCCGGGGTTGTCCGCGACACGCGGGACAGGAACATTTCTTGCCACCCCAAAGGTATGGCGCTGACCTGCAGCAATGGGCATAACCGCAGGTCAGGGCGGTGTTGACACCTGGCCCGCAGGCAATTAGTTTTTATTGAAGCGGACAACCCCTCACGGGGATCCCGGCCGGCCCATCCATGCGATGACCCGGTGCTACGGAGATGAGTCCACGCGCCAGTAGAAAACAAACGGGGCCCAAGCCCAACGCTTGGTTGCCGTTTGGCCCGAAGGCGCGTGGGCTTGTCTCTTTTTTGTGGAGTGGGGGCATCGGCTTCGTCGCCTATAATGGGGACTTGGTGCCGCGCGCCCGCCGCCATGGATGCAACATCCACAGCTTTCGGTATGGGCCGGCGCCAAAGCCAGCGTTTGACCCCTCGACTTTTCTCCATGGAAAGGCGCCACCTGTTGCGTGTCCTGACAATCATTCCCACCTATAACGAGCTTGAGTCTTTGCCGAAGACCCTCACACGCCTGAGGGCCGCGGCCCCGCATGTTGATGTGCTGATTGCCGATGACAACAGCCCCGACGGGACCGGCCGCCTCGCGGACGAGTTTGCCGCAAAGGACAGCCAGGTGCACGTGTTGCACCGGGCCGGCAAGGAAGGCCTGGGCGCCGCCTACCTGGCGGGTTTTGCCTGGGGCCTGGACGCCGGCTACGACGTGTTGGTGGAAATGGATGCCGACGGCTCACACCAGCCCGAGCAGCTTCCCCTGCTCCTGGATGCCATTGAGCAGGGAGCGGACCTCGTGCTGGGTTCGCGGTGGGTGCCCGGTGGCAAGGTGGTCAACTGGCCGCTGCACCGAAAACTGATCTCCACGTGCGGGAGCCTGTACTCGCGGATCCTGCTGGGCATCTCGGTGCGGGACATCACCGGCGGGTACCGGGCGTTCCGGCGGACCACCCTGGAGGCCCTTGATTTGGACGCCGTCGACTCGGTTGGCTACGGCTTCCAGGTGGACATGCTCTGGCGCGTCTGCCAGAAGGGCCTGAAAGTGGTGGAAGTTCCCATCACGTTCGTTGAGCGCGAATTCGGGGCCTCGAAGATGAGCGGGAACATCGTCCAGGAAGCCATGCTCAATGTCACCAAGTGGGGCCTGAGTGCCCGATGGAACAAACTGCGCGGACGCAGCAACTAGGCAGCCTTAACGCACATCGGCGCTTTCTTCACTTCCAGGGGGTTTATTACCACCCTTGAAGCGAAGAAAGCGCCGATGTGTTGTTTAAGCGTGTTTCCCCTAGACCTTCTCGCCGCGCTTTTCGCGCAGGATGGTCAACCGGTCCGCAAGGATGGTTTCCAGCTCCGGCAGGGTGCGCCGTTCCAGCAACATGTCCCAGTGGGTGCGGATGGGCTTGTCGTTGGAGGTGTCGGGAGCCTCGCCGTTGACGAGCAGGGCTTCCTTGCCGGTCTTGGACACCCATACCGGGGGGATTTCCGCCTCCGAAGAGAACGTCACAAAAACCTGCTCGCCGTCGGCGCAACGGTACTCGACACGCTGCCGCGGAGCCGGCTCCACGCCGGACTCGGTCTCCATGCTCTGTGCGCCCAGGCGCATCCCGCGCAAGCTACGATCGCTCATGACTTCTCCCTTATGTTGTCACCAGAACTTGCAAGTACTGGCC
>JBAUMA010000114.1:0-2778 GCA_049578485.1 Specibacter sp. | reverse complement strand
CTTCTCGCCCTTCGACTTTCCCGACTCGATCGTGAATTCGAGTCGCTCAAGGTGCGGCTTCAACTGCCGAAGAACGCCGTCGCTGTTGAGCGTATTCTCGGGTGACTTGATATGCTCGTATACCGCTTCAAAGCACTTGATGACCTTCTGCAACTCGTCTGTCAAGCCGACTGTGTCATGAGGCGCCCAAAACCAGCCACTCCTGAGCGCCCCAAAACCAGCCACTTTGAGAAGGCGAGTATTCGCCGCTTAGGCTTGACCGCGAGCATGGTGCTCGCGGAGGCCAGGTATGGCGAATCGGCTCAGGATGGCTGTGGTGGATTCGGTTTACACGCTGTTGCAGCAAGGGCATTCCCAGCGGCAGATCGCCCGGATGCTGGGAATCCATCGGGAGACCGTGCGGCGATACGCCCGGCTGGCGGCCGCGGAGGCAAAACCAGCCAGGGCGCCCACCGGGTCGGACGCCGACCCTCCAGGGTCCCCTGACCCGCCGGATTCAAAACCAGCCGGGGCGCCTCCCGGCTCGGTCCCACCTCAGATTCTCCAGGCCAGCGTTTGCGAGCCCTTCCGCGAGGTGATCCTCGGCAAGCTGGACCAGGGGCTCTCGGCCCAACGCATCTACCAGGACCTGGTGGCCGAGCACGGCTTTACCGCCCGGTACCACAGCGTCCGGCGGTTCGTGCGGAAGCTGGGCCAGACCTCCCCGCTGCCCTTCCGGCGGATGGAGTGCGATCCCGGCGCCGAGGCCCAGGTGGACTTCGGCACCGGCGCCCCGGTGATCATCCCCGAGGACCAGCCGCTGCCCTTCGGGGTCAAGACCCGGCGGCGACGGACGTACGTCTTTCGCGTGGTGCTGAGCCACTCGCGCAAGGCCTACAGCGAGGCCGTCTGTCGCCAGACCACCGAGGACTTTATCCGCTGCCTGGAGAACGCCTTCTGGCACTTCGGCGGAGTGCCCCAGACCCTGGTCATCGACAACCTCAAGGCGGCAGTGACCCAGGCGGACTGGTATGACCCTGAGCTAAACCCCAAGATCCAGGAGTTCTGCCGCCACTACGGCACGGTGATCCTGCCCACCCGGCCGTACACGCCCCGGCACAAGGGCAAGGTCGAAGCGGGCATCAAGTACGTGCAGTCCAACGCCCTGAAGGGCCGCACCTTCCCCAGCCTCCAACAACAAAACGAATTCCTTCTAGGATGGGAACGCTCGACGGCGGACACGCGTATCCACGGCACCCATTGCCAGCAGGTGAAGAAGACCTTCGAGGAGGTGGAGCGGCCCGCCCTGGGACCGCTTCCGCTCATGCGTTTCCCCTCGTTCCAGGAGTCCCGGCGGAAGGTCCACCGCGACGGGCACATTGAGGTGGCCAAAGCCTACTACTCCGTGCCGCCTGAGCACCTCGGCCGGGAGGTCTGGGCCCGCTGGGACGGCCGCCTGGTGCGCATCTTCGACGCCCAGATGCAACTGGTCAGCGAGCACCTTCAGGCGGAGCCGGGCCGGTTCAGCACCCACGCCCAGCACATCTCCGAGCGCAAGATCTCCGCCGTGGAACGGGGAACGGGGTGGATGTTGAAGAAGGTCAGCCTGGTGGGTCCGCAGTCCAGCCACTGGGCCGAGGCCATGCTGGCCCAGCGGGGCGTCCAGGGCGTGCGCGTGCTGCAAGGGCTGATGGGCCTGACCTACCAACACGATGCGGAGGGGCTGGAGCAGGCCTGCGCCACCGCGCACAGCCACGGCGCCTACCGGCTCCGCGACGTGCGCAAGCTGATCGACCGGCAGGCCCCGCGGCAGGAACGGTTCGAGTTCATTGAGGAGTCCCCCATCATCCGCTCTCTGGCGGAGTACGGGGAATGGGTTCACACCACCTGGAACCCGGAGACGGCATAAGGGGAGACGGCATAAAGGAGACGGCATGAACGAGACCTTGCGAACGGCGTTACGCAAGCTGCGGCTGTCGGGCTTGGCCCAGTCCCTGGAGGTCCGCCTCCAGGAGGCCGTCGGGCACAGCTTGAACCACGCGGAGTTCCTGGAACTCATCCTTCAGGATGAGCTGATGGTCCGGTCAGACCGGCACATGAGCCGCCGGCTCAAGGCCGCTGCGTTCCGCGAGACCAAGACCTTGGAGGACTTCGACTGGTCCTTCAACGCCTCGATCAAGAAGAAGCAGGTCTTCGACTTGGCCACCTGCCGGTTCATCCGCGAGGCCCGCTCGATCCTGTGGCTGGGTCCCCCGGGAACGGGCAAGAGCCATCTGTGCCAGGCGATCGGCTATCAGGCGATCAAGGCGAGCCACACGGTGCTTTACCGTTCGATCTTCGACGTGGTGCGGGACTTCCTCCATGATGAGGCCCTCGCCGGGCAGGACAAGGTGCTGGCCCGGTATCTCAAGCCCGACCTGCTGATTATTGATGACATGGGCATGAAGCAGTTACCCAAGCGGAGCGGCGAGTATCTGTTCGAGATCATCATGCGGCGGTACGAGTTGCGTTCGACCATGATGACCTCCAACCGCCCGCTGGAGGACTGGGGCAAGCTGATCGGAGACGTGCCCTCGGCCACGGCGATCCTGGACCGGTTCCTGCACCATGCGGAGGTCATCACCCTCACCGGCCGGAGCTACCGGCTCCGGGGCAGGCCGGGAAAGGACGAGTCCGCGGAACCCGAAACCAAGAACGATCCTTGCCAGGACAAGACCCCGTGAGGTATAGAGAGGTGAACATCACTGGCCGGTTTTGAGGCGCCTCGCGCTGGCCGGTTTTGGGGCGCCTCGTGACACC
>JBAUMA010000113.1:0-3248 GCA_049578485.1 Specibacter sp. | reverse complement strand
CGGCAAGCCTTTGGCGGGCCGCTGATCAAGCAGCAGCACCTGCTCTTTGAAATTGCGGACATGGACACCGAGCTCGAAACGGCCAGGACCATGCTGCTGCGCGCCGCCGACGCCCTGGAAAATGGCGCCCCTGACACCGTGAAGCTGTGCGCCATGGCCAAGCGGGTGGCCACCGATGCCGGCTTCCACGTAGCCAACCAGGCCCTGCAGCTCCACGGCGGCTACGGCTACCTCTCCGAATACGGGCTGGAAAAGATCGTCAGGGACCTGCGCGTCCACCAAATCCTCGAGGGCAGCAATGAAATCATGCGGTTGATCGTGGGCCGACTAGCGGTGGAGGATTAGCCCATGGAGAACCCCCTGGAGAACAACGACGTTCTAGTACGGCGCGAGGGCCACCTGGGCCACCTGGTGCTGAACCGGCCCGCGGCGATGAATGCGCTCAACCACGGCATGGTCCTGGCCATGGCGGCGGCGCTGGATGCGTGGGAGAAGGACGACGCCGTTGCAACGGTTTTGATTTCCGGTGCCGGTGAGCGGGGCTTGTGTGCCGGCGGGGACATCGTCTCGATTTACCACGACGCCCGCACCGGCGGAAACCAAAGCGAACAATTCTGGCGCGACGAGTACCACCTCAACGCCCGGATCAAGCGCTACCCGAAGCCCATCGTGGCACTCATGGACGGTGTGGTGCTCGGGGGAGGGGTGGGCATCTCGGCGCATGCCTCCCACCGGGTGGTCACCGAACGCTCCCGGATCGGCATGCCGGAGACGGGCATCGGCTTTGTCCCCGATGTGGGCGGCACCTACCTGCTCTCCCGCGCCCCCGGCGAAACCGGCACCCATGCGGCGCTGACCGGCACCATGGTCGGCGGGGCGGATGCCGTGGCCATGGGACTGGCCGAGCACTACGTTGATTCCGCGCACCTGGCCACGCTGGTGGCCGAGCTGTCCGAGCGCAGCGCAAGCGCCGCCGTCGCCCGTTACGGGCAGGTGGCCCCGCTCTCGCCGCTGATGGAGCAGCGCTGGTGGATCGACGAGGCCTACGCCTCCGACGACGCCGGGACCATCCTTGCGCGGTTGGCCAAAGTCGGGGACCCTGCGGCGCAAAAGGCGGCGGACACGATTGCGGCGAAGTCGCCCACGGCCGTGGCGGTCACGCTCGCGGCGCTGCGGCGGGCCCGGGTGCTGGAAACGCTGGAAGACGTGCTCAACCAGGAACTGCGGGTGTCCCTGCGGGCACTGCGCTGGCCCGACTTTGCCGAAGGGATCAGGGCGCAGCTGGTGGACAAGGACCGAAACCCGGCCTGGACCCCGGCCGCACTGGCACAGGTGCCCGCTGCAGTGGTGGCGGGCGCATTTGAGGATTTGGGTCCGGGAGAACTGGGCCTGGTGCACGAGGTCAAGGAAGAGGTGGCGGGGAAATGAGCACTTCAACACACGATGTGCCAGCGGTGAAGCGAAGCATTGGGTTTATCGGACTGGGGCACATGGGCGGGCCCATGGCGGCGAACCTGGTGGCGGCCGGCTACCCGGTGACGGGTTTTGACGTGGTTCCGGCGGCGCTTGAAGCGGCGCAGGCAGCTGGGGTGGCCGTGGCGTCCTCAAGTGCCGAAGCAGCGGCCGGCGCGGACGTGGTCATCACCATGCTGCCCGCCGGAAAACACGTCTTTGCCGCCTACGAGGGCGATGGGCCCGGCGGGGGACTGCTGGCTGCGGCCAAGCCCGGTTCATTGTTCCTGGAGTGCTCCACGATTGCCGTCGAGGACGCCCGCACCGCACACGAGCTGGCGCTGGCCGCGGGACACCACAGCCTGGACGCCCCGGTCTCCGGCGGCGTGGTGGGTGCCGAAGCCGGGACCCTGACGTTCATGGTCGGCGGCACGGAGGAGGACTTTGCGGACGCCGCAGAGATCTTTGAGATCATGGGCCGGCGGATTGTGCACTGCGGCGGGCCCGGATCGGGCCAGGCCGCGAAGGTGTGCAACAACATGATCCTGGGAGTGTCCATGATCGCCGTCAGCGAGGCGTTTGTGCTGGGCGAGAAGTTGGGACTCACCCATCAGGCGTTGTTCGACGTGGCCGCCAATGCCTCGGGGCAGTGCTGGTCGCTGACCACCAACTGTCCCGTTCCCGGTCCCGTGCCCGCCAGCCCGGCCAACCGTTCCTACCAGCCGGGATTTGCCGGGGCACTGATGGCCAAGGACCTGGGACTGGCCGTCGAGGCGCTGAACGCGACGGGCGTGGACGCTTCACTGGGCCGGGCCGCCGAGGAAATCTACCGCAACTTTGCCCTGCACGGCGGTGCCGGCGTCGACTTCTCCGGCATCATCAACACCATCCGGGCGGCCTCCGCCGCCCTTGACCAGTAACGGACCACACTTGATGACTGACTACACCTCGATCCTGGCCGAACAACGCGGCCGGGTGGGGCTGATCACGCTCAACCGCCCCGAAGCCCTGAACGCCCTCAGTGATGCCATGGGGCGGGAGATCCTGGCGGCGGCGCAGGCCTTCGACCAGGACCCCGGGGTGGGTGCCATCGTGGTCACGGGGTCCTCCCGCGCGTTTGCCGCCGGCGCCGACATCAAGGAAATGGCTGCCAAGTCCTCCATTGAGATGTACATGGCGGATTGGTTCGCCGTCTGGGACCAGCTGTCCCGCGTGCGGACACCCATGATTGCCGCCGTCGCCGGGCACGCCTTGGGCGGCGGCTGCGAGCTGGCCATGATCTGTGACTTCATCATCGCGGCCGATAACGCCAAGTTTGGCCAGCCGGAAATCAAGCTGGGCGTGATCCCCGGCATGGGCGGTTCGCAGCGGCTCACCCGGGCGATCGGCAAGGCGAAGGCCATGGAAATGGTGCTCACCGGCCGCGTCATGGGCGCCGAGGAAGCCGAACGCTCCGGCTTGGTGGCCCGCGTGGTGCCGCAGGAGTCGCTCCTGGAGGATGCGCTGGCAACGGCGGCCACGATTGCCGGGATGTCCAAGCCCGTGGCCATGATCGCCAAGGAAGCCGTCAACGCCGCTTTCGAGACCTCCCTGGCCCAGGGCGTCCACCTGGAACGGCGCCTGATCTTTGCTTGCTTTGCCACGGAGGACCAAAAGGAAGGCATGGCCGCGTTCACCGCAAAACGCGCGGCCGAGTTCAAACACCGCTGATCGAGTGGGCGGCCCGACGACGGCCGGGCATTTTTCCGCCGGCTATCCGAGTCACGGCCGCGGGGCGGCCCTAGGCTCTCCTTTAC
>JBAUMA010000112.1:0-4666 GCA_049578485.1 Specibacter sp. | reverse complement strand
GCGTTGATGTCGGTGGTCTTCGTGGTGGTCATGGATTGCACACTGACGGGCGAATCCGAGCCGACCCCCACGGAACCGACCTTGATTTGCCGGGTCTTGCGCCGGGGCGTCAAGACGGGCGGGGGCAGTGGCGGCATTCCGAGGCTGACCGAGGTCAAAATGTGCTCCTTGACGTTATTTCCTTTGATGCGTCCGCGGCGCCTGAGATGGGGCGCGTTATGGAGATGCTCGCATCAACTGTTCTAAATTGTAGGCGTGATTGGCGGCAGGTGCGCCTGGATGGGAGCTACGCCACGTATTTGCCAAACTGGCCGATCACGGGCTTCCATTCGGAGATCTTCAAGCCCGTGACGCCCCCGCCAATGCTCATCGGATCCTGCTTGAGAATCCCGTGCAGGGTGGCTTCATCGGCCGCCTGGAAGATCAACAGGGCCCCGGCCCCGTCGCCGTACGGACCGGATGCCAGCACCACTTCGTCCTGCGCATGGGCGGCAAGCCACTCGCGGTGGGCGGGGCGGTGCTCGGTACGGGCGTCTTCGGCTTCGGGACCATAAACATATTCAACGGCAAAAATACTCATGACTTCACCCTATAGCAGGAGCACTTTCACCAGGACGGCGACGACGGCGGCCCACAGGAGGGAGGCGAGGGTTCCGATGATGAACCGCTCACTGGCCGCGGGCGTGCCCTTCAACTCCGGGTAGCGCCCCAGCCCCTTGATGGCCACCACATAGGCGATGGCCACGGGCTGGTTGGTGAGCACTGCCAGTACGACGGCGGCCCGCTCGAGCAAGCCGATCACCAGGCCGCCGCGCAACACGCCCGCGGCGGCCACCTCCCCGGGGCCGGTCGAAGTGGACGACCCAGCGGTTGCCGACGCCGCAGGCACCGACTCGGCCGGGTCCGTCGGCTCGGCCGGGTCCGTCGGCTCCGCCGGCTCCGCTGGGTCCACCGGGTCCGTCGTCGGGTCCGTCGTCGAGTCGGCGGCCGGGTCGGTTGCCGGGTCGGCCGCCTCCCCTCGCTCGGAGCGGTCCACCGCCTGCACGGTGCGGGAGGCTGCCGCCTTCAGGATTCCCGCAGTGACGGGCCAGCCTCCCACACTGGCAAGCAACACGGCCATGGCGATCCAAAGAACTGTCATCGTGTGCCCGCCATCTCCAGCAGGAGCGCCGCCGCTGCCCGCCCGTTGTGTTCTTCCTGCCATCCGGATCGGAGGATGGCCTTGCTGACGGCCTGCGGACTGATGTCCAGGGCCCTGGCCGCGTCGACCTGGCGAACGGTGCTGTCCGCCAACGCGTCCACCACGCGCCACTCGGAAGCGGAGCGTTTGCGCACCAGGTCGCCGATCAGCACCAGGACCGCCTCGGCCGCGGCAGTTTCCGCACCTGCGGCAGAGTCAGATGTTCGCACCGACAATGGCACCCGCTCCCCCGCCTTCTTGGCTCGGTCAACGGCTTCACGGGCCGCCACGAAGGCACCCCCGGAGGCCGCCCGCGTGCTGCTGGGCAAGGGCATGCCCACGTCGCCGACGCCAATGCCAACGTACCAATGCCCAGTTCGCAGGGCCCGCATGGCCACCTCGACCGCGGACGCTGCGGTCTCCACCAGCCCCTGGACTTCATCCCCCACGGAGCGTTCGAAGGCCAGCACGACGGGAATGTCGTTGAGCTGGCGCAGGAATGCCGGCACCCGGTCGGAGCTGGTGCGGCTCCCCTTTTGGTCCATCGTCAAAACAAACATGAATAAACCATAAATGATTGATATGTGAGAATCAACTATTTTCAGGTGATTGTTTAAACCGTGGGATCACCCAAATCCGCCGGGATCAGTGGGTGGTGATCGTGGCTGGTGAGACCACCCTGCCGTCAACCGCCACACGGAAGGACTCGCCGTCGGCCAATCCCGAAGCGATGAGCGTTAGCCGTGATCCGCCAGCGGCGGCTGCCAGGGTAGCGAAGGTGATGGGCACCTGAATCGGCGCACCGGGCTTCAAGGGCGCCAGGGCTTCTTTGGGACGATGGTGGGGTGTCCGCAGTTCTGCGACACGGACCAGATGGTGCCATAGCGGCTCCGGCCCGGGTGCCGGCGTCGTGCCTTCAGGGCGGCGTTAGCCGAACAGGTTGACCGGCTTGACGATATCCGCGTAGATCAGCAGCGCCCCCATGACCAGCAGCACGGTGGCGGCAACGTACGTCACGGGCAGCATCTTGGCAATGTCGAACGGGCCCGGATCCTTCTTCTTGAACAACTTGGCAACAAATCGCCTGGCCCCTTCATAGAGGGCACCCAGCACGTGTCCGCCGTCGAGCGGCAACAGCGGAATCAAGTTGAAGACGAACAACGCCAGGTTCACCCCGGCCATCAGGCCGATGAGCGTGGCGACGCGCGAGCTCAGCGGCACCTGTTCCATGGAGGCGACCTCACCGGCCACCCGCCCCACTCCCACCACCGAAATGGGGCCGTTGGGGTCGCGCGGTGCCGAGCTGAAGGCGGCCTGGGCAACGCCCACGAGCTTTTGCGGCAACTGGAACACGACGCCGCCGATCTGGACGATGTTGTTGCCGACGGCGGGCAGCACGGCGGCCGGAGATTCGGGCACCATGGCTGATCCCGGGCCCATGCCGATGAAGCCCACCTGGACCGTGACGGCCTTGCCGGCGGCGTCGACCTTGGCGGTGCCGTTGGCTTCCAGGACCGGGCGGGCCGTCAGGACGGGCGTGATGGAGGTTGTCACGGTTTTTGAGCCGCGCTGGTACGTGAGGGGCACGGTCTTGCCGGCCGAGTCCCGAATCCATTGCGTGAGCGTCGCCCAGTCGGTGACGGCTTTGCCGTCAAAGGTCTTGATGGTGTCCCCCGGCAGCAATCCCGCGGCGGCGGCCGGCGTCTTGGTGCAGGTGTCGTGGTTGGTCGGTTCCGGGTCCCCGTAGGCCACCTGGCAGGCGTTGACCACCGAGACTGTGGTGGTGGCCTGCGGGGTGCCGAATCCCATGAGCAGCACCGCCATCAGGACGGTGCCGATCAGCAGGTTCATGGTGGGCCCACCGAGCATGATGACGATCTTTTTCCACACGGGAAGCTTGTAAAACAGCCGGTTGGCATCCTCCGGGCCCACCTCCTCGTGCGCCGCGCTGCGGGCCTCGGTGGCTAGGGTCTGAAACATGCCCGTGCTGGAGGGCCGGACGCTGCCGTCCACAGGGTTGGGCGGGTACATACCCACCATGGCCACATAGCCGCCGGCCGGAATGGCCTTGACGCCGTACTCGGTCTCACCCTTCTTGCGGGACCACAGGGTGGGGCCAAAGCCGATCATGTAGCGGGTCACCCGGACGTTGAACAGCTTGGCGGGCAGCAGGTGGCCCACCTCGTGCAGGGCGATGGATAGTGCCACGCCGATGGCCACGAAGAGGACTCCGCCAATGAAAAGCAATACCGTCACAATGAACTTTCTAGATATGGGGAACTGTCAGCAGCAAAAAATCTGTTCAGCCCTTGGCGGCCAACAGTTCGTTGGTCCGCGCACGCGCCCACAGTTCAGCTTCCAACACCGACTCTAGTGTCAGCTCGGAAACCGGTGTGTGTTCGCTGAGAACTTCAGCAATGGTGTCCACGATGTCCAGGAAGCCAATCCGCCCGGCATGGAAGGCATAAACGGCCTCCTCGTTGGCCGCGTTGTAGACGGCCGGGCAGGTGCTACCCCGCCGCGCGGCTTCTTTGGCGAGCTCGACGGCGGGGAAGGCCACGTTGTCCAGCGGCTCAAACGTCCAGGTGGCCGCCTTGGTCCAGTCACAGCCCTGCACGGCGCCCGGGACGCGTTCGGGCCAGCCCAGGCCAAGGGCAATGGGCAGGCGCATGTCCGGCGGCGAGCATTGGGCCAGCGTGGAGCCGTCGGTGAATTCAACCATGGAGTGCACCACGGACTGCGGGTGCACCACGGCCTCTATCCGGTCCAGTGGCACGTCAAAGAGCAGGTGTGCCTCAATGACTTCCAGGCCCTTGTTGACCAGGGTGGCGGAGTTGGTGGTGACCATCGGGCCCATGTCCCAGGTGGGGTGCTTGAGTGCCTGTGCCGGGGTGACGTCGGCCAGTTCGGCACGCGCACGGCCGCGGAAGGGGCCTCCCGAGGCGGTGACAACCAGTTTGTTAACCTCGTTTGGCGTGCCCGAGCGCAGGGCCTGGGCCAGGGCCGAGTGCTCCGAGTCCACCGGCACCAGTTGACCGGGCGAGGCCGCATCCTTCACGAGTGCCCCGCCGACGATCAGCGATTCCTTGTTGGCCAGCGCGAGGATTGCCTCGGTGCCCAAGGCGGCAAGGGTTGGCGCCAGCCCGATCGAGCCGGTGATGGCGTTCAGGACGACGTCGGCCGCATCGGCCGTGCCGGCGCCCCATGCCGCGATGACGGTGGACGCGTCCGGTCCTGTGACGATCTCGGGCGCGAAGTTTTCCAACCCGGCCGCAGCGGCACGGACGGCAATGAGCGTGCGGAGGGGGCCGGCGTCGTCCGCGGCAATGCCCACGGCCAGCACGCGGGCCGCCACGGCCTGCTCCGCGAGAAGCTCCAAGTTGCCGCCGCCGGCGCTAAGGGCGGTAACGGTGAAGCGCGGGGACCCGTCGGCCAGCGTGGCGCGTTCGACGACGTCCATCGCCTGGGTGCCGATGGAACCGGTAG
>JBAUMA010000111.1:0-2535 GCA_049578485.1 Specibacter sp. | reverse complement strand
GCCGTGGCGGCCGCCCTCCAACCCAAGCAACGCCGGGCAGCGCAGCGCACGCTGCGCACCGGCGACAACTTCGCCGGCTGGGCCCGCTAGCCGCCCAACTCGCCATAATCCCCACATCCACAAGCCCCGCAGACCCGCGGGGCCGGCAAACCACACCCAAATCAAGGGAGCGCCAGCATGCCCAGTTACCCAACACCCAGCCCGATCGACCTCGCGATCAAACTGCCTGCCGGAGCGATCGAGGTCATCGCCGGCGACCGCACCGACACAGTGGTGACCGTGGTGCCCACCAACCCGGACAAAGCGGTCGACCGCCGCGGCGCGGAGGAGACCAAGGTCGACTTCGACGGCCAGCGGCTCACGGTCACCGGCCCGCGGCCGCGCTTCAGCTTCACCGGCCCCTGGGAGTCGGTGGATGTCAAGGTCGAGCTGCCGGCCGGTTCGCGGCTCACCGCGGAGTCGTCCGCCGGAGTGCGCACCTCAGGGAGCCTCGGAGCCACCCGCATCAAGAGCTCCATGGTGGACCTCGATTCCACCGGCGACCTCTGGGTGCGCGCAATGCAGGGCAACGTGGCTGTGGGGAACGCCGGCGGCGATGTCGAAATCACCGCCGACCACGGCCAGATCCGGATCGGCACCGCCACCGGCGACGCGATCCTGAAAGCCTCCCACGGCAGCGTCCGTGTTGGGGAGTCCGGCGGCGATCTCGACGCCAAGCTTTCCTATGGCGATCTGGAGATCGTCAAGGCGCTCGGCGCCGTCTCGGCCAAGACCGCCTACGGCAGCATCGA
Organism: Specibacter sp.; assembly: GCA_049578485.1. Lineage (GTDB taxonomy): Bacteria > Actinomycetota > Actinomycetes > Actinomycetales > Micrococcaceae > Specibacter. The sequence goes on along the minus strand of JBAUMA010000111.1, from coordinate 1,744 downwards.
ACTGGGCGAGGTTTCGAGCGGTTCGATCCAGGTGGAGAGCGGCTACGGCCAGGTCACCATCGGTGTCCGGCCCGGCGTCCCGGCCTGGCTCGACCTGTCTTCCAAGGAGGGACGCGTGCGCAACGAACTCGATGACGACGGCGCCCCCGACGCTTCGGAGCAGACCGTCGCCGTCCGGGCACGCACCCAATACGGCGACATCACCATCCGGCGCACCCGGTGACATTGGCCGGGCGGCCAAAACAAGAGGAAAAGGAAACCAAGATGACAATCATTCAGGGCCAGGCGCCTGCAATCCATGTGCGGGGCCTGGAGAAGTCGTACAAAAAGTTGGAGGTGCTGCGCGGCGTGGACTTCGACGTGGCACGTGGCAGCATCTTTGCCCTGCTCGGCTCGAACGGGGCCGGCAAGACCACCGTGGTGAACATCCTGTCCACGTTGCTGGCGGCCGACGCCGGGACGGCCGGCGTCAGCGGTTTCGACGTGGGCACGCAGGCGGCGGACGTTCGGCAGTCCATCAGCCTGACCGGGCAGTTCGCGGCTGTCGACGAAATCCTCACCGGGCGGGAAAACCTCGTGCTCGTGGCCCGATTGCGGCACCTGGCCAATCCCGGCGCGGTGGCCGATGAACTGCTCAAGCGCTTCTCGCTGAGCGAAGCAGCCCCACGAAAGGTGTCGACATATTCCGGTGGCATGCGCCGCCGCCTCGACATCGCGATGAGCCTGATCGGGAACCCGCCGGTCATCTTCCTCGACGAGCCGACCACCGGGCTTGACCCCCAAGGGCGGATCGAGGTCTGGGAGGCGGTCAAGGAACTCGCCAGGCACGGCACCACGGTGCTGCTCACCACGCAGTATTTGGATGAGGCCGAACAGCTCGCCGACCACATCGCCATCCTCCATGAGGGCAGGATCATCGTCAACGGCACACTCGCCGAGCTCAAGGCCCTGCTTCCCCCGGCCAAGGTCGAGTATGTCGAAAAGCAGCCAAGCCTCGAGGACGTCTTCTTCGCCATCGTCGGCAACACGAACCCTGCTGCCACGGATTCCTCCGTGGGCACGGACAAGTTGTAAGGAAAGACCATGAACAAGCACTTCTTAGGCGACACCGCCGTCCTGACGGGCCGCTCCCTGCGCCACATCAGCCGCAGCCCCGACACCATCATCACGACGGCGATCATGCCCATCGCGTTCATGCTGCTGTTTGTATACGTATTCGGTGGCGCGATCAACCACGGTTCGGGTTCATATGTGACGTACCTGCTGCCGGGCATCCTGCTCATCACGATCGCCTCGGGCATCTCCTACACCGCCTACCGGCTCTTCCTGGACCTGCAAAGCGGCATTTTCGAGCGTTTCCAGTCCATGCCGATCGCCCGGTCCTCGGTGCTGTGGGCGCACGTGCTGACCTCGCTGGCCGCCAATCTGATCTCCATTGTGGTTGTTGTGGGGGTGGCGCTCATCATGGGCTTCCGCTCGGGTGCCGGGGTGGCGGCCTGGCTGGCGGTGGCCGGCATCCTGGTCCTGTTCACCATGGCGTTGACGTGGCTGGCCGTGGTGGCTGGCCTGTCCGCGAAAACAGTTGACGGCGCCAGCGCCTTCTCCTACCCGTTGATCTTCCTGCCGTTCATCAGCTCGGCATTCGTGCCCACCGATACCATGCCCGGCCCGGTGCGCGTCTTCGCCGAGAACCAGCCGGTCACGTCGATCGTCGATGCGATCCGCGACCTGTTCACACAGCAGC
>JBAUMA010000110.1:0-1641 GCA_049578485.1 Specibacter sp. | reverse complement strand
GAGCTCGTCACGGCCGGCAAGGTCCGGCACTTGGGTTTGTCCGAGGTCACCGCCGACGAACTTCGGGCCGCGCATGCCGTCCACCCGATTGCTGCCGTGCAAAGCGAATGGTCCATTTGGAGCCGGGACGTCGAGGCGCACGTGGTGCCGGCCGCGGCCGCCCTCGGCGTGGGCATGGTCCCCTATGCACCCCTGGGCAGGGGATTCTTGACAGGCACCATCCGCTCCGCTGAACTGGGCACCGGCGACTTCCGGCACACCATCCCCCGTTTCACCCCCGAAGCCATCGCCGCCAACCAGGCGGTTGTTGACGTCTTGCGGGGCATGGCCTACGGGCTCTGGCGGGACTATGGCTTAGAAGTCATGCCGGCCCAGCTCGCACTAGCGTGGCTGCTAGCCCGGGGCCGCGCCTTCGACGTCGCAGTCGTCCCCATCCCCGGCACCCGCAAGGCCGGACACGTCGATCAAAACCTGACAGCATTCGAGCTCGACCTGGAGCTGACCCCGGCCCAACTTGAGCGGCTGAGCAAGGCGGGCGACGCCGTCGTCGGCCTCCGTGCCGCAGACCCCAGCTGGGTCTCGCAGGGGCGCGAGTAGGGCAACGCACCCCCGGCGGGGCGTTGTCCCCGCACGCCTGACCGGGGTTTCGCCGCGTAAGCTGGTGTCATGCCCAATAAGAACAACTGGCTGGATGTCGTCGTCAGTTTCGCCAGTTTTGCCTCCATGATCCTGGTTTTCAGCCTGACCAGGTTCAATTTGCCTATCAAGATCCTGCTCGCGTTTGGCATCTCCGCGGCCATCACGGGCGGTTGGGCCTACTACAAGCGCAAGCTCCGCAAACGCCCCTCAGATCTCAAGCGTCTCCACGTGTACAGCGTCAAGAATGAGGACGATAAATAGTGGACATCATCGCCTACAAATCCCTCAAAGCAGCCCCTTGGGCAGGCGGCGTGACCCGGCAGCTGGCGTCCGGCACGGGCACGTCCGTGACACTGGGCTCCGGCGCGAAGGGTGAGCCCTGGGACTGGCGGATCAGCGTCGCAGAAGTTGCCAAGGCCAGCACGTTTACGCCCCTGCCCGGCATGGATCGGATCATCACGATCATTGACGGGGAACTCATCGCACTTTCGGTTGACGGCGCCGAACATGCCTTGGAAAAGTACCGGACCTTCCGCTTCTCCGGCGACTCCGACACCTCGGCATCGTTGCCCACCGGTGCAGTCGTGGACTTGAACGTCATGACCCGCAGTGGCGTATTCAAGGGCTACGCAACCATCCTGGAACTCTCCAAAAAACGTCCACACCCCGTTTTTGCAGGCCAATTTGCGGTGCTTTTACAGGGCGCCGCTACGGTTTCCGTTCCCACCTCACCGGACGACGGCGGCAGCCCTGTTGCGCTGGGCAAGCTGGACACCGTGGTAGGTGCAGAAGATTCCCCCGAAATCTCCGGCCGTGGCTTCCTGGCCGTCATCAGCATCGACCCAGCCGGGGACTAAACCTTCCTGCGTTTCTCCTCCTGCGGGCTGAGGACTTCCTTGCCCGTCCCGGCCTAGGCTGGGACTTCTTGGGGAGGAAGACCATGAAAAACAACAAGCCCGTTGCTGTGGCCCTGCTCAGCGCCGTCGTGCTTTTGGGTAGTTT
>JBAUMA010000109.1:0-4440 GCA_049578485.1 Specibacter sp. | reverse complement strand
ATTGGGGGCCATGGCAGTTCCTGCCCCGCGACGGCGGATGGCGAGGGGCCCGCCCTGGGCGGCGGCGGCGTCGTCCGGGTTTGGCGTGTCGGCCCCCTGGCCCAGGACCACAAAACCGTTGTCCGCGATCATCTCCAGATCCGCCTTGGCCGCCTGGCCCTCGCTGGTGAGGTAGTCGCCCAGGAACAGGGAATTGGCCACCTGCAGGGCCAGCGGCTGGAGGGTGCGCAGGTGCATCTCGCGCCCGCCTGCCATCCGCAGCTCGGTGTCGGGGCAGGCGAAGCGGACCATGGCCAGGATGCGCAGGCAGGCGGCCGGTGTCAACAGCCAGGTTCCTTCCAAGGGGGTTCCCTCGAAGGGCATCAGGAAGTTCACGGGGATGGATTCGCTGCCCAGTTCACGCAGGGTGAAGACGGCATCGATGAGGTCGTTGTGGGTCTCGCCCATGCCCACGATGACGCCGGAACACGGTGAGAGGCCGGCGTCCTTGGCGTGCTCCACGGTGCGCACGCGGTCCGAGAATTCATGGGTGGAGCAAATGTCGGCGTACATGGATTCGCTGGTGTTGAGGTTGTGGTTGTAGGCGTCCGCCCCGGCGGACTTCAGGCGAGCGGCCTGACCGTCCTTGAGGATGCCCAGGCAGGCGCACACCTCAATCTCCGGGTTGCCGTCCTTGAGCTCGCGGACCATGCCGGCCACGCGGTCCACGTCGCGGTCGCTGGGCCCCTTGCCGCTGGCCACCATGCAGATGCGGGAGGCCCCGGCGCCGATGCCCGTGGCAGCCTGGGCCAGCGCCTCCTCCGGCTTGAGCCAGGTGTATTTCAGGATTTGGGCTGCGGAGCCCAGGCGTTGCGAACAGTAGGTGCAGTCCTCCGGGCACAGCCCCGATTTCAGGTTGACCAGGTAATTGACCTTGACGGTGTTGCCGAAGTGGGCGCGGCGCAACCGGGCGGCGGCCGCCACCACCTCCAGCAGCTGCTCGTCGGTGGATTCGAGGACGGCGAGCGCCTCTTCACGGGTCAGGGTGGCGCCGGACAACTGGCGCTCGGCAAGGTCATCAAAGTAATTGAACACTGTTCAAGTGTGGAAGTTGTCGGCGCCGCTGTCAATCGGGGCACCCCGGCATGGGGGAAGATGGAGGGGTGCCACAGGGGCACGGAGGGAATGTGCCGGAGGGGAGATCACCATGGCGCTGACGCGTGAACAGATCGTTGACGCAGCCCTGGGAATCCTGCGCGAATACGGGCTGGCCGACCTCTCCATGCGCCGCCTGGCCCGGGACCTGGACGTCCAGGTTGGCGCCCTGTATTGGCACATCAAGAACAAACAGGACCTGTTGACAGTACTGGCCGGGCGGATCCTGGAACCCGTTGGCGAGGCCGCGACGGTGCGCGAGCTGGCCGTATCCATCCGGGGCGCCCTTTTGGCCGTTCGTGACGGCGCCGAGGTGGTGGCCCTGGCGCATGTGCTGGCGCCGGCGGGGCCCTCCGCATTGCAACGCGTGCGCGGACTGCTGGACGCACAGGGCCTCTCGGTCCAGGAGTCGCGGTGGGCCGCCGACGCCCTGGTCAACTACATCCTAGGCACCGTTACGCAGGAGCAGACCCGCGCCGGGCTCTCCCGGGCGGGCCTGCTGGACGGCGTGGACGACGCCACGGATTCGGCGTTTGCCTTCGGCCTGGAGCTGTTCCTCGCCGGCCTCGGTGCCACGGCGGAGGGCCCTTCCCGGTTAGGTTCGCCGGCCCGCTAGGCTGCCGCCGCGCGCTGGGCCAGGTGCCCGCGCAACGTGGTTGCCGTGTATTCGGTGCGGAACAATCCGCGCCGCTGCAGCTCCGGCACCACGAGTTCCAGAAAGTCCTCCAGCGATTCCGGCAGCAGCGGGGGCATCAGGTTGAAACCGTCCGCGCCACCCTCCTCAAACCAGCGCTGCATCTGATCGGCCACCTGTTCCGGGGTGCCCACCATGGTGGCGTGCCCGCCGCCGGCCGCCAGCCGGCCCAGGAGTTGGCGCACTGTGGGCTGTTCGGTCTCGATGATGCGCAGGATCGTGGCGTAGCGGCCCGCAGGCCCCGTAAAGTCCGACGCCGGCACCAGGGCCGGCACGGGCGCGTCCAGTTCCCAGCCGCTGCAGTCCTGCTGGATAAAGCGTCCCAACTGAGCCAGCGAGGTCTCCACCGGCAGGTACGCGTCCACGGCCACCTGCTTGGCCCTGGCCTCCTCTTCCGTGGCGGCAACGTAGGTCACTAGCCCGGGCATGATCGCAACGGCGTCGGGGTCCCGCCCGGCGTCGGCAATGCGGCGCTTGATGTCGCCGTAGTAGGACTGGGCGCTGGGAAGGTCGTAGGCCACGGCGTACACGCCCTCGGCATAGTTGGCGGCCAGCTCCCGGCCGGGCTCGGAGGCCCCTGCTTGGAACAGCACCGGGCTCCCCTGCGGCGAGAGCGGCACATTGAGGGGGCCGTCCACACTGAAGTGCTTCCCGTCGTGGCGCACGGGGCGAATCAGGGAGGGGTCCGCATACCGCCCGGCCCGGTCCCGCAGCAGGGCCCCGCGGTCCCAGGAGTTCCACAAGCCCAGCGCCACGTCGATGAACTCGGCGGCCCGGGCATAGCGGTCCTCATGTGGCGGCATGGAGGCCATTCCGTGGTTGCGGGCCTCGGCGTCGAACATGGACGTCACCACGTTGACCCCGATCCGCCCTCCGCTGATGTGGTCCAGCGACGCCAGCATGCGGGCCGCGTGGAACGGCTCATAGAACGTTGAGGACACCGTGCTGACCAGGCCGATCCGCTCCGTGGCGCGGGCAATGGCCGCCAGCATGGTCAGGGGTTCCAGGTGCCACAGCGGACCGGCGGCAGGATCGCCGGCTGACTGGCCGTCGGCGAAGAAGATGGCATCGAAGAGTCCCCGCTCGGCGGTTTGGGCCAGCCGTTCATAAAAGCAGATCTCCCCCAGCTCTTCAACGGGTGAGTTAGGCAGCCGCCAGGCCGCACTGTGGTGGCCGCAGCCGTGCAGGAAGACGTTCAGGTGCAGTTGTCGCGCAGACGTGCCGGGCATTAGTTCATCACCAGTCCGCCGTCGACCATGAGGTTCTGGCCCGTCACCGAGCGCGCCCACGGCGAGGCGAAGAACAGCACGGCGTCGGCAAGCTCGGCCGGCGTCGTGACCCGCCGCAGCGGGGTGGCCGCGGCAATGTAGTCAAACACCTCATCCGGCGTAGCCGCGCTGGCGTCGGTAGTTCGCAGCAGGCCGCCGGAAACCATGTTGACGCTGATGTTCTCCGGACCCAGGTCCGCGGCCAGCGTGCGGGTCAGGGACAGCAGCGCCGCCTTGGCCGCCGTGTAGTCGTGGTACGGCACCACGGGATTGTGGAACAGGTTGGTGCCAATGTTCGCGATCCGCCCAAAGCCGTGCGCCTTCATGCCGGGAAGGGCCGCCTGCGTGGTGTTCAACGCCCCGCGCACGCTGCCGGAGAACTGCGCGTCAAAGTCAGCCCAGGCAATGGCGCCGGCGGTGGCCCGGGCGTCACCGTTGAAGGAAAAATCGGCCAGCGCATTGTTCACCACCGTGGTCATGGGCGTACCAAAATGCGTCTGGGCCGTGGCGAACATGGCCGCCACGTCCTCCGGGCTGGTGACGTCGGCCTGCACGGCCAGTGCCTGTCCGGGGCCGGCCTCAGCGGCCAGCGCCCGGGCGCCGTCGGCGCTGCTGCGGTAGTTGAGCACCACCTTGGCTCCGGCACCCAAAAACGCCCGGGCGATGTGGGCGCCCAGGCCGCGGCCGGCACCCGTGACGAGGACTGCTTGTTCTGACAACTGCATGGTTCTCCACCTTGAAATAAGGCGAAAAGATGGGGCGCGGCTGTGCTGCACCGCGAAAGGCGGGCGCACAAAAACCGGCGGGACATCCCTTCGCTAGTGCTAACTAGATCAGGTTCAACGGGTGTGATTCTCAGCCCCGCAAGGGGCACCCCGTGTCACTGCCAGCGAGTCTAGCCGAAGCCCTCCGCCGCGCCGTGGTTGCGTTCAGCTTGTTACGTCCGGGATGTTACGTCCGGGCCAGGGCGTCGATGTCCTCCAGGAAGTCCGCGGCCACGGCCTCGCTGACGGTGGCCCGGGTATCGGCGATGGTCTCCAGATAGTCCTCCGTGACGGGCCCGCGCGGTTCGGTGAGGGGTCCACCCACCCCGGCATCGACGTCGTACACGGCCTTTTCCAAGGCGCGCTGGGAGGCGCTGCGTGCGGCAAACTCGATATCCGCCGGGGAGAAGCCGCTGCTGGCCGCGACCAGTCCGGCCACATCCACGTGCTCCAGCACGGTGTCCGGGATGAAGCGGCGCCACATGGCGGTGCGAGCCTCGGCGTCGGGCAGGCCGATGGGAATGACGTAGTCGAAGCGGCCGTGGCGCAGGAACGCCGAATCCAGCGAGCGGATGAAGTT
>JBAUMA010000108.1:0-7399 GCA_049578485.1 Specibacter sp. | reverse complement strand
CCGCACACGCGGCCCTGGCACCAGCCCATGCCGGGGCGGGCAAACGATTTCAGGCTGCGCGCGTCCTCGGCGCCCAGTTCGGCGTGGGCCGTGCACAGCGCGCCGTAGCTGACTTCCTCGCAGCGGCACACCACGGTGGCGGGCGTGAGCCAGGACTGCCAGTGCGCCGGAACCGGGTTGGCCCGGTGCATGGCCACGGCGAATTCGCGCAGCCGGGCGCGGTCGCGCTGCAACCGGCTGATGCGGGTTCCCAGGCTCGCCGCCCCGGCCGCTGCGCGCCCACTGCTTTCGGCCGCAACACACAGGGCTGCCAGCTCGCCCTCGACGACGGCCATGGCCGCACCGCCCACGCCCGTGGCCTCGCCGGCAACGCTAACGCCCGGAACCGTGCTCGCCAGGCGGTCATCAACCACGGCAACCAGTGACCCGTCGACATCCACGTCCGTCTCGGCACCGGCGGCCAGCACCAGTTCAAGCTGTGCCGTGAAGCCCCAGCCCAGGGCGACGACGTCGCACGCCACGCGCCGCCCGGTGCCGGGAACAACGGCGCCGTCCACCGACAGCTTGGAGATCGTGACGGCCTCCACGCGCTCGGCGCCATGAATTTCGGTGACGGCCGTGCGCACCTTGTACGGAATCCGGTGCCGGGCCAGTGCGGCCGCGTATTCAATGCCTTCGGGCACCTTTTCAGGGGCCCGGACGGCTCCGCGCAGGTTTCGCAGCCAGCCGGTGGGACTGTTGGCCTCGCAGATGGCGGCCACTTTCACGCCGGCCGCGGCCAGCCCCGTGGCCACGGGGAGCAGGAACGGCCCCGTTCCGGCGACGACGACGGTCCGTCCGGCCGCTGTCCTGTTGCCTTTCAGGAGCGCCTGGACTCCCCCGGCGGCCATGACACCGGGCAGGTCCCAGCCCGGGACGGGCAGTTGTCGGTCATATCCGCCGGGGCAGAGGACCACGTGCCTGGCGCTGACCAGATCGGGGGCCGCAGGCGGGTGATCCGCCCCCTCAACAAGCGGCGCGGCGTCGACTGCGGGTACAAGGCGCAGGGAGGTGTTTCCGCGCCCGGCCTCGATGAGCCAGACGGCAGTATTGCGCCAATAGCTGAGGTTACCGGCAACCTCATGGGCGTAGAGACGCGCCCGGAGGTCGGCAAAGCGCTTCCAGTCGTGGTGCCCGGCGCCCTCGCCGCCGCGGAGATGTGTCCTCTCAACGGGGGCGCGGAGATATGCCCCCTCAACGGGGGTTTCCTCGGGGTGGCGCCAAAACTGGCCGCCGGGCTGAGTGCCGGCATCCACGAGCACCACCGACAGTCCGCCGTCGGCTGCATGGACGGCCGCCGACAACCCGGCCGGGCCGGCGCCCACAATGGCAACGTCAAAGCTCATGGCCGGGCCTCCGTACCGGTTTCCAGCACCATGCCATCGCGCGCGGGGGTGAGGCAGGCGCGCTGGTTGGGCACGCCGTCGGCCGTCAACAGGCAGTCAAAACACACACCGATGCCGCAAAACAAGCCGCGGGGGCGGCCGGCGTTGCGAGTGGTGCGCCAGGACACGATGCCGGCATCGGTCAGGGCTGCGCCCACGGTTTGGCCGTGGCGGGCGGGCACCGGCACGCCGTCAAGGGTCAGGTGAAGCTCAGGCATGGGCGGGCTCCTGGAGGGTCTCGAAGCGTTCGGGGGCAAAGGGGGCCATGTCCAGTGCCGCCGCGGCACCCGTGAGGGATTGGGCGATCAACGCCCCCGTTCCCACGGACAGGCCAATGCCGGCGCCCTCGTGGCCGCAGGCGTGCAGGAGCCCCGGCGCGCGGGGGTCGGGGCCGATCACGGGCAGGTGGTCCGGGCAGTAGGGGCGGAAGCCAAAGTAGCTGCGCAGCGCCTTCACGTCCGCCAGGAACGGGAACAGGGCAATCGCCTTGCCCGCCATCTCGGAGAGCACTCGCGGATCCACGGTCTTGTCGAAGCCCACGCGTTCACGGCTGGAGCCGATCAGGATGGTGCCGCCGTCGGTCCCCTCCACCACGGGCGAGGTCTGCAGCCCGGCGTCGGAGCTGGCCACATTGTCCACATACTCGGCCGCGTACACCTTGTGCCGCACCAGCACGGGCAAAGGTTCGGTGACCATGACGTAGCCCTTGCGCGGGTGGACGGGGACGTTGACGCCGGCCAGGTCCGCAATGGCGCCGCCCCAAGTTCCGGCAGCATTCACCACCGACGTGGCGGAGATGGCGCCTCTCGTGGTTTCGACGCCGGTCACGGCATCCCCGGCGCGGGTGAAACCGGTAACGCGGGTGTCCGTATGCACGGTGCCGCCCATGGCCCGGGCCAGGCGCAGCAGGTGAGCCGTGACGAGCATCGGCTGGACCTGTGCGTCCTGGGGGTAGAAGGCGCCGCCGATCATGCTCGGGTTCAGCTGCGGTTCCAGCTCCAGCAGCGCGGCGCTGTCCACTAGTTCCACGTCGATGCCAACGGCGCGCTGGCGTTGGGCCAGGCGCGCGAGGTTGGACTGGGTCCCTTCGCGGGCCGAAACCACCACGCCGCCCTTGGATTCAAATTCCCAGAGGCGCCCGTGCTCGGCCAGTTCACCGCGCCACAGGCCCTGCGAATATTGCGCCAGGGCAAGTTCCGGGCCGGCCTCCTTGTCCGAGACCAGGATGTTTCCCTCGCAGGCGCTGGAGGTGCCTGCGGCAATGCGTCCACGTTCGACGACGGCAACCCGCAGGCCGGCCTGCGCGGCAAAGTACGCGCAGGCGGCGCCCACGGCGCCAGCACCAATGACCACGACGTCGGCGAATCGAGGAAGACTCATACACAGTAGTATGTCACACACCACAAGTGGCGAACAGCCCTTGCGGGCATGAAGAAGCCCCACCAGTTTATTGGGGGACAACTGGTGGGGCTCCACTGAAGAGGTTAGGGCCAAGCGCCGTCGTCGTCAAATGGACCACCGGGACTGGACCAAAACGCCCGCTAAATAGCCTGCAACTTTCCGAGCTCCGGACGGCACGAAGATGCGGCGCCCATGGGGGGACATTTCACGTCATTGCGCGTCAGTCTCAAGCGTGTCCAGCATGTACCCCCCCATTTCCTCGATCCGTTGCAGGACGTTGCGCCGGAGGGTCAGCACATTGGAGACCATCTGGACGCCGGTGAATGGCGCCACCAGGTACCGGGCAAAGCTGGCGGGGTCGACATCCACCCGGGCAGCCCCTTCGGCTTGAGCTTGGCGGAGCAGTGCCTCGACAGTGTCGATCCAGTCCACATAAGGCCCCTTCACGTCGCCGTTGAATACCGACGATTCAAAGGTCAGTCGAACCCCGGCCCGGACGACTGCATCGTCCAGGAGCTGGTGGGCAAAGAGCCGGCACCTGCCGATGATGGATTCCAGGGCGGGGCCGCCGGTCCCGGCCAAATCCTGCGCCGCAATGCGGACCCTGCGGTGTTGCTCCTCAATCACCGCGACGGCTAGGTCTTCCTTGGACTTGAAGTGAAAGTAGAGGGCGCCTTTGGTTGTCGACGCGCGCTCCGTGACATCGCTCAGGCTCGCATGCCCGCAGCCCTTTTCGTCGAAGGCCAGCGCCGCCCCTTCAAGGATGGGAATACGGGTGGTTTTGGCACGTTGCTGCAGGGTTTGCGCGGGACCTTCCCTGTGGGGTGATTCGACACACATGGAGGGGCTCCGAGGTCCTTGGGCCCAACCGGGCCAACCGCTCCGCCCCCCTTATCAGATCCACGCTACCACCGGCGGCGACGGCAGTCAGCGGCTCCCCCCGGGGTCCGAACCGCCCCGGCACGGAATCCCGACGGAAGGGAAAGAAACAGGTTGACAGGTTTGTTTTTCAGACAATACTGCCTTTACACTCAGCAAGGGGAACAATTCCTTGCCTTGCGGGGTGCGTTTCCCGCTTCCTATTGGGGGAGGGTGCGGCTAGGACACTGGCCGCACCTTGGCAGGGACGCACCCGGCGGGCGCGGGGGATCTCGACCGGCTCGATCACCGGCGCTAGTGCTGGGCCCACTCCCCGCGCACGTGGCCGATGTGGCGGGTCATCAGCTCCTGCGCCTCGGCAGCCTTACCCCCGGCCATCAGGTCAACCAATTCCACGTGCTCCAGCGCCATGTCGCGCAGCTTGCCCGTGGCAACCAAGGGAGCCAGGCCCAGCAGCCGGGTGTGGGCGCGCAGTTCGGAGATCAGCGAGACTAGGCGCTTGTTGCCGCTGTATTCCAGCACGGCAATGTGGAACGCCCTGTCCGCCTCCGTGTAGGCGATCAAGTCACCCTCACCGGCAAAGTCGACGATCGCAACCGCCATCTCGCGTAGCCGCGCCAGGCCGGCGTCGTCAATCAACGGCGTCACGTCGCGCACGGTGGGCGGCTCGATCAGCAGGCGCAGGGCCGTGATCTCATCCAGGTCCTCGTCGGAGACCTCGGTGACGCGAAAGCCCTTGTTGGGCAGCGAAACCACCAGGCCCTCCTTGGCCAAATCGAGCATGGCCTCGCGCACGGGAGTCGGCGACACGCCAAAGCGCTTGCCCAGCATGGGAGCCGAGTACACCTCTCCGGGCTTCATTTCCCCGGAGATGACGGCAGCGCGCAGGGCCAGCGTCACGGTTTCCCGCAGGCTGACGTTTTTCTTGACCATGGTCAGATGAGATGTTTCCAACGAGCCCACAACCCCTCCAATTGACACGGCAACAACGGAACATGCGTCCCGCTACAATATGACATTTTAGGTGATCAGGGGCGTTGCTGCGCCCAACAGTTCATAAACGCGCCCCGCCACCACAATGTCCTCCCACGACATTCCCACGCCCGTGTAGAGCAGTGGCGTCCCAGGGGCCGGTACGAAGCGGCCGTTTATGAGATCGGACAGCGTGGCCAGCCCACGTTCCTGCCATTCTTCGGCGGACCGTGCGGGGATCAGGTCACCGGCCTCGCGCAGTGCCGAGCCGCGGCCCTCCACCACCATGGACGCCCGGCGCGCCAACGCGGGATCGACCTCCCGAGCATCCAGGCCGTGGGAGCCAATCGCGGCCACCACGGCCCCGTCCCGGACCAAATTTCCGTCAAAAACGGAGACGGACGACGACGTTGCGCACACCACGACGTCGGCCGCGGCCACATCGGCCGGCACGCCCGAACGCGCCGTGATCCCACGGGCGGCCCACTTCTGCGCCAGCGCCTCCGCAGCCTCGGGGCGGCGGCCGATTACCGTCACCTCCTCGATCCCGCACACCTCATGCAATGCGGCGATGTGCCTATCCGCCTGCAACGAGGTGCCGAATACCGCAACGGATCCCGCGGATGGCGCGCCCGGGCCAGCGGCCAACAAGTGTTTGATAGCCAGGGTGGTGACGGCCGGTGTGCGGATGAGCGTCAGCTCGGCCCCGTCCATGGCGGCCAGCGGTATCAGGGTCTCCCGGTCCAGGAGCAGGTAGGTGCCCTGGATTTTGGGGTGCCCCCGGGCGGGGTTGCCCGGCGCCACGGTGGCCACCTTGATGCCCGCGTACTTTGCCGATTGCGCAGGCATGAGCAGGAACTCCCCGGCATCCAGCGGCGCGAACAGGCGCGGCGTGTCCAGCTCCGGGTCCTGGCCACCGCGCAGCGCGTCCTCCAAGGCGGCAACGGCGAGCGCCGGCGGCAACAGTTCGACATTGGCGGCGGCGTCAAGGTACGGCAGTGGGATCACAGCAGGAAGCCTGCCTGGAACGGGTCCTCCGGGTCCAGCATGTACTGGGCAGTGCCCGTCACCCACGCCCGGCCGGTGATGGTGGGGATCACGGCGGGCAGGCCGCCCACCGTGGTTTCCTCCACGAGCCGGCCGGTGAACTGGGTGCCAATGTAGGACTCGTTGATGAAGTCCGTATTCAGCGCCAGTTCTCCGCGGGCGTGCAACTGGGCCATGCGGGCGCTCGTGCCGGTGCCGCAGGGCGAGCGGTCAAACCAGCCGGGGTAAATGGCCATGGCGTGGCGGGAGTGCTCCGCCGTCGAACCCGGCGCCTTGAGGTACACGTGGTGGCAGCCGGTGATGTCCGCCCGTTCCGGGTGCACCGGCATGTTTTGGTCATTGATGGCGTCCATGATCTTCAGCCCGGCGTCAAGCAACCGGTCCTTCGCCGCTCGCTCAAACGGCAGGTCCAGATCCTCCAGCTCGACGATGGCGTAAAAGTTTCCGCCAAACGCCATGTCATAGCGGACCTCGCCGAAACCCTCCACCGTGACAGTTTGGTCCAGCGCCAGCGAAAAGGAGGGCACGTTGCGGATGGTAACGGACTTGGCCGCCCCGTCCACCACGGACACCTCGGCAACGACCAGTCCGGCCGGGGTATCCAGCCGGATCGTGGTCACGGGCTCCACCACGGGCACCATGCCGGTTTCCACCAGCACGGTGGCCACCCCGATGGTGCCGTGCCCGCACATGGGCAGCAGGCCGGAGACCTCTATGAACAGCACGCCGTAATCGGCGTCGGGCCGGGTGGGCGGCTGCAGGATGGCCCCGCTCATGGACGCGTGCCCGCGGGGTTCGTACATCAACAGCGTGCGGACGTCGTCGCTGTTCTCGATGAACCACTGCCGGCGCTCGGCCATGGTGACACCGGGGATGGTGCCCACACCGCCGGTGATGACCCGGGTGGGCATCCCCTCGGTGTGGGAGTCCACGGCATGAAATACCCGTTTGGAGCGCATTCTTCAAGTCCCTCAGGTGGTGGGGCGGAGTGGGTTTACTTGTAGCCCTTGGCCAGGACGGCCTCGGTTTCCGCGGCGATGCGTGCGGTAAGTTCGGCCGACAACGGTCGGCGCGGCTGGCGGCAGGCGCCACCCTTGCGTCCCACCATATCCATGGACAGCTTGATCGCCTGGACGAACTCGGTTTTGGAGTCCCAGCGCAGCAGCGGGTGCAGGTCACGGTAGATGGGCAGGGCCGTGGCAATGTCCTCCATGTTGCCGCTCGTGACCAGGTTGTACAGCTCCACGGTGCTTTGCGGGATGGCGTTGGGGTAGCCGGCAATCCAGCCGACGGCCCCGGCCAGGCCCAGTTCCAGCAACACGTCGTCGGAGCCGACCAGCAGGTCAAGGCCCGGCGCCAGCTCGGCGATCTCGTAGGCGCGGCGGACGTCGCCGGTGAATTCCTTAACGGCCACGATCAGGCCCTCGCCGTGCAGGCGTGCCAGCAGTGCCGGGGTCAGGTCCACTTTGGTGTCGATCGGATTGTTGTAGGCCACGACCGGCAGGCCGGCCTTGGCCACCTCACGGTAGTGGGCCATGACGGTTTCCTCGTCGGCGCGGAAGGTGTTCGGCGGCAGGGCCAGCACGGAGGCGGCTCCGGCGTCGCGCGCCTGTTCGGCCCAGCGGCGGGACTCCGCGGCACCGTAGGCGGCAACGCCGGGCATCACGGTGAAGCCT
>JBAUMA010000107.1:0-2959 GCA_049578485.1 Specibacter sp. | reverse complement strand
CGTGATGACCCGGACGTTCTTCACGAACCGGGCCGTCCGGTAAACGTCCCACACCCACGCATCCTGGAGGGTCAGGTCAAAATACACTTCCCCATCGGCTGAGCGGGCCTGCAGGTCGACGTGGTTGGCCAAGTAGAACCGGCGTTCCGTCTCCACCACATAGCTGAACAGGTTCACCACGTCGCGGTATTCCCGGTAGAGCTGCAGCTCCATGTCGGTCTCGTAGTTTTCCAAATCCTCAGCGCTCATGGTTCCATCATCCATCACTCGGGGGCGCCCCGCCGAACCCGGCACTACGCCCGTGGAGAAAACTAGAGCAGACGCCAGGACTTGCGATGGAAGTCGGTGGCGCCGTGGGAGGCAATCGCGGCACGGTGGGCGGCCGTGGCATAGCCCTTGTTGCCATCCCAGCCAAACTGGCCGTACGTAGCCGCCAGCTCCACCATGATCGCGTCGCGCTCCACCTTGGCCAGCACGCTGGCGGCCGCGACGGACAGGCAGGTCATGTCGGCCTTGATGCGCGTCTGCACGCGCCAGGGGGCTGCGGCGGGCTCGGTGGCGAACAGCTCCGCCCCGAAGCCCAGTTCAGGCTGCACGGGAACGGACAGCCAATCCTGGTTTCCGTCCAGGATCACAAAGTCGGGGATCAGTGTTGCCGCGACGGACTCAAGGGCACGGGTGCCTGCCAGCCGGAGCGCGGAAACCAGCCCGACGGCATCGATCTCGGCGGCTGAGGCGTGACCCACCGCGTGCGCGGCGGCCCACTGTTCGATGGCGGGCACCAGGGCCTGGCGCACGGGTTCGCGCAGCAGCTTGCTGTCCTTGACACCCGGAAGGTCCGTGGCGGTTGCGGCGTTGATGACCACCACGCCCACACTCACGGGCCCTGCCAGGGCGCCGCGTCCCACCTCGTCGCAACCGGCCACCAGCGTGTACCCCTGGTCGGCCAGCTCATGCTCCCATTCCAGGGTGGGAGGTACGGAGGCCACTACTTGCCCGCCGGAATGGCTGCCGGGGAACCCTGGCTGGTGCTTTGCGGTGCCGGGACGTTATCGAAGACGTCCGGGTAGTTGCCCAGCACGCCCGCGTGGTTCAGGGGCCAGGCGATGACGATGGCGCGGCCCTCGACGTCGGAGACCGGCACGAACTCTGTTCCGTTGGCCATGTGGGCGCGGGAGTCGGAGGAGTTGTTGCGGTGATCGCCCATGACCCATAATTTTCCAGCCGGCACGGTGATGTCAAAGGCGGTGTCCGACGGTGCAGCGCCCGGGAACAAGTAGGGCTCGGTGATGGCCGCGCCGTTGATGGTCAGTTTGCCGGCGGAGTCACAGCATTTCACGTGGTCGCCGGGCAGGCCGATGACACGCTTGACCAGGTGCTGCTGTGAGTTGTCGGGCGCCAGGCCGATGAACGTGGCCACATCGTTGACCCAGCTCAGGGGCCCTGCGGCCGGTGGCGGGGTGGATTCTCCGGCAAGCCAGCCCTGGGTGTCCTTAAAGACGACGACGTCGCCGCGCTTGAGCGCGAAGGGTTGCGGAACGAGCAGATTCACAAAGATCCGGTCGTTGATTTGCAGGGTGTTTTCCATGGACCCGGACGGGATGAAGAAGGCCCGGAACAGGAATGTCTTGATCAAAAAGGACAGCACAATGGCGATGGCAAGGATGGTCAGGATCTCCTTGCCCCACCCCCAGGCGCTATTGCCGAAGCGGCCCATCGCGCTCGGCTCGGCGCTGTGGGCACCGGAATGGGCGGCACCGGGGTGGGACCCGGGCGTCGAGGGTGCATCGGGAACGCGGCCGGCGTCGTCCGGTTCGGACTCGGCGTGATCGCCGGGCACATTCTGCTGCATATGCGTATGTTTCCTTAAAGGGTCAGTTCAAAAACGTGGTGCAGGCCGGTCAAAGCTTACGGTGCGCGGACGGCGTCGTGCTCCAGCACATGGATGCGACCCAACGGCCATACGGTCGCCCAGGGCCGCCCAATCACCTTGCTGGTGGAGATGAGCCCGCCGCCGGGCATCCCAAGCAGCGACCGTGAATCCAATGACACATCCCGGTGGTCTCCCATTAGCCACAATTTACCCTGCGGCACCGTCACCTCGAACTGCAACTCGCTGGGCTTGTCCCCGGGATACAGGTAACTCTCAGTGATGGGAACGCCGTTGATCTCCAGCTCGCCCTGGGCGGAGCAGCATTTCACGGTGTCCCCGGCCACGCCCAGAACCCGCTTGACGTAGATGTTGTTGTTGGGCACCAGGCCCAGCCACTGCCCGGTCCCGATGGCCGCGTCCATGAGGGGGTCGTTGCCGGAGTCCAGGGGGGTGAAGGAGCCTCGGCCGTCAAAGACCACCACGTCCCCGCGCTGGATGGGCCCGTTGGAGAAGTCCATCCGGGTGACCAGTACGCGGTCGCCGGTAAGCAATAGCGGCTCCATGGATTCGGAGGGGATGTAGTACACGTCCATCCACACGTTGCGAATCAGTGCCGTGAAGAGGAAAAGGATCACGACGGCTAGAACAACAAAACGCCAGCCCAGTTTCCTGGACCGGCGTTTCGCTTGAGTCAAAGTGCGAATCCCTTACTTGACAGGAAGGTTGTCGCGCTTTTCCTTGATCTTTGCAGCCTTGCCGCGCAGGTTGCGCATGTAGTACAGCTTGGCGCGGCGAACGTCACCCTTGGTGACAACTTCGATCTTTTCCAGGACCGGGGAGTGTACCGGGAAGGTACGCTCAACACCGACGCCGAAGGAGACCTTGCGAACCGTGAAGGTTTCGCGGATGCCATCGCCCTGGCGGCCAAGGACGAAGCCCTTGAAAACCTGGACACGTGCGCGGGAACCTTCAATGATGTTCACGTGAACGTTGAGGGTGTCACCGGCGCGGAAGGCGGGGATGTCGCTGCGCAGGCTGGCTGCGTCAACAGAATCGAGAAGATGCATTTTCTCACTCCAGGTAAAC
>JBAUMA010000106.1:0-2898 GCA_049578485.1 Specibacter sp. | reverse complement strand
GCGGGAACCTTCAATGATGTTCACGTGAACGTTGAGGGTGTCACCGGCGCGGAAGGCGGGGATGTCGCTGCGCAGGCTGGCTGCGTCAACAGAATCGAGAAGATGCATTTTCTCACTCCAGGTAAACGCCACAGGTCATTTACTTTATGTCACGACTTTCATGGACGGCACGCTGGCCAGTCACGAGAATCGAAAGTTTTAAGACCGGCTTGCCTAGGACGGTTTGCCGGTGTGCCGCCCTGTTGACGAACGTTCCCCCTGTGGCAGGAACGCGCCCAGTAGGCACATCTATATATTTTGCCATAGCTTGCACGCAGTAGCTAATCGTTCCCGCGGCGCACTGCCCTGCCGTCGACGACGGCGTACCCCAGTTCCCAGAGGACGTTCCGGTCCGTTTTGCTGAAGTTGGAAACATCCAGCGCATCGATCAGGTCCGGCCGGCGTTCCACGGTGCGGCGCAGCTGGTGCTCCTTGCGGAACTTGGCGATCTTGCCGTGGTTGCCGCTGAGCAGCACCTCCGGCACGTCCCGCTCACGCCAGGAGGAGGGCTTGGTGTAGACGGGGTATTCCAGGAGCCCGTCGGAGTGCGACTCCTCAACCAGTGATTCGGGGTTTCCCACCACACCGGGGATCAGGCGACCAATGGCCTCGACCATGGCCAGAACGGCCACTTCGCCGCCGTTGAGGACGTAGTCGCCCAGGCTGACCGGGCGGACGGTGAAATGTTCGGCCGCCCATTCGAGCACGCGCTCGTCAATGCCTTCGTAGCGGCCGCAGGCAAACGTGAGGTGATCCTCTTCGGCCAGCTCGTAGGCCAGCTTCTGGTTGAACACCTCGCCGGCCGGGGACGGCACGATCAACGTGGGCTTGCGCCCGAGCGCCGTGGCGGGTGAGGCCTCCGCGATTTCCGTCAGGGCCTGCGCCCACGGTTCCGGTTTCATGACCATTCCGGCGCCGCCGCCGTACGGGGTGTCATCGACGGTGCGGTGGCGGTCGGCCGTGTAGGCGCGCAGGTCGTGGACGTTCAGCTCCAGCAGGCCTTCAGTGCGGGCCTTGCCGATCAGGCTCAGCTCAAGCGGGTCCAGGTACTCGGGGAAGATGCTGACCACATCGAGGCGCATCAATCCCGGGTTCCGTCCGTGTCGGCGGGGGTGCCCGTCTCGTCGTTTTCGACGGCGTCCTTGTTCACTGTGAACAGGCCCGCCGGAGGTGTCAGCAGGACGTAGCCCTCTTCAATGTTGACTTCGGGCACGATCTCATCGACGAACGGGACGAAGACCTCGTCGCCGTCGTTGTCTTCAACAATGAGCAGGTCCTGGACGGGCAGGGTGCGCAGGCCGGTGACCTTGCCCACTTTCTCCGTGCCAACCCGAACCTCGAGGTTCAGCAATTCGTGTTCGTACCAGGCGTCGTCGTCCTCGTCGTCGTCGGACTCGAAGAACAGGGTTGCCCCGCGCAGCAGTTCGGCCTCGTTGCGCGTGGTGGTGCCTTCGAAGCCCAACAGCAGGATGTCCTTGTTCCAGCGGGAGCTGCGGACCGTCAGGGTGCCAAGCTTTGCCGGTTCCACCACGAATTCGGTGCCGACGGCAAATCGGGAGTCGGGGGCGTCGGTGAGGACAAGGGCTGTCACTTCGCCGCGAATGCCGTGGGGTTTGCCAATTCGGGCTACCTGGACCTGCATGGGTGCTCCTAGTGCGTGTGTTTGCGGGGGAAAAAAATTTGGCCCCGACACCATTATGGTGCCGGGGCCAAACCTTTGGCTTTACTGCTGAAAACTGCTTGCACCGCGAACGGTGCGAGAGTTTCTGGGCGGCAGGCTAGCGGCGGCGGTCGGTGTCGACAACGTCAACACGTACCGGCTCGCCGTGGGCCAAAGCGGCAACCACCGTGCGCAAGGCACGGGCGGTGCGACCCTGGCGGCCAATAACCCGGCCCAGATCGTCCTGGTGAACGCGCACCTCGAGGGATTCCCCGCGGCGGTTGTTCTTGACGCTCACCTTGACGTCCTCGGGAGAGTCAACAATCCCGCGAACAAGGTGCTCCAGCGCTTCAGCCAACAAGTTACTCGGCCTCGGTGGTCTCTACAGCATCATCAGCGTCAGCCTTCTTGGCCTTCTTGGTGATGGCTTCCTTGATGACGAGGTTCTTGGCTTCGGGAGCCACGAAGGCAACCTTCTCGGCCTTGGTCTTCAAGGTGCCTTCGGCGCCCTTGATGCCCTTGAACTTGTGCCAGTCACCGGTGATCTTCAGGATCTTGGCAACAGGCTCGGACGGCTGGGCGCCAACGCCAAGCCAGTACTGCACGCGGTCGGAGTCGACCTCGATGAACGAGGGCTGCTCGGTCGGGTGGTACTTGCCGATTTCCTCGATGGCACGGCCGTCACGCTTTGAGTGTGAGTCCATGACGACGATGCGGTAGTACGGTGCACGCATTTTACCAAAGCGCTTAAGGCGAATCTTTACGGCCACTTTTGTGGTTACTCCTGGTTCGAAAAAGGGGCGATCTCCGTTTCACGCTCCCGTGGGGCGGGCCGATCTTCGGATTTCTAAGGACAGGACCATCGCACGGAGAGAGGGGCCGCGCGGATCGAGTACCTCACCATTATGCCAGATGTTGCGGCATCCATGCGACGCGTTACGTTCCACGCGGCTAGTGTCGTCCACCACAGCCCGGCAGGGCCCACGCCCGCGAGGGGCCCCGGGCGAGGAACGAGCCTGGGGAGCGGGTGGGGATCACGAGGCGGAGAAGAAGAACAAGCCCATCTTGGCGTTGCCTTCGGCGGCGGCGGTGGCCGCAACGGCCATGGCGGTCAGGGCGCGCAGCAGGGGTTCGGTCACCTCGGGCGTGGATTCCATTTCCTCGGCGGCGGCCCATTCGGCGGCAAGGTCCACCACGTC
>JBAUMA010000105.1:0-5654 GCA_049578485.1 Specibacter sp. | reverse complement strand
GCCAGCGGGTCGGGCCCGCCCGCGTAGCGGCCGTACCTGGACGATCCACTGTGAGCACTCATTTTTGCTGCCTGCTTCCGGATCCTGGCTAGCCGTAGATCCGTTCGCCGGCGTCGGAGTCCTTGGAGATTTTCCTGGCCAGGAAAAGGCCCTCCAACGCCAGCTCGATCGCGGCGGCACGCTGTCCGTCGTTGCCCGCGCCCAAGCGGGCTCCGATCTCGTCGTAAAGTGCGGAACCGTCCAGGGACGGCAAATTGTCAAGAAATTCCCGAGCAGTGACCGCATCCCCGGTGGTCACTGTCCGCCGGCCGTCGAACGCCGCCACCAGCGGTCCGAAGTCGAGGCCGCGAAAATGCACCCTGACGGCTTCGGCCGTCGACTTGCGCAGGAGATGCTCCAGGACGTCCTGTTCGCGCCCCTGCTCACCAGCCTCAAATTCAATCTTGCCGGCCAGCACGTCAAGGGCCGCTTCCAGGTCAACAACCCGGGCGACGGCGTCGGCCTCACCACGGACGGTGGCGCGACGGCGTGCCGCCGCGGCGACGGTTTCGGTGCCCGCGATCGCAAAGCGCACGGACACCCCGGAACCCTGGTTGATCGCCGGGGACTCACGCAGCGAACGGGTATAGCGGGCCAGTATTTCAATAATGACCGGCGGCACATCGGCGGCCAGGTGCCCCTCCTGGGCGATGATGGCGACCTCGTCGTCCAGCTCCACTGGGTAGTGGGTGCGGATTTCGGCACCGAAACGGTCTTTGAGCGGGGTAATGATGCGGCCGCGGTTCGTGTAGTCCTCGGGGTTGGCCGAGGCAACTACCAGCACGTCCAGGGGAAGCCGCAACACGTAGCCGCGAATCTGGATGTCGCGCTCCTCCATGACGTTGAGCATTGCCACCTGGATCCGCTCGGCAAGGTCGGGCAGTTCGTTGATGGCCACGATGCCGCGGTTTGAGCGCGGGACCAGCCCGTAGTGGATGGTCTCCGGATCCCCCAGCCGGCGGCCCTCGGCCACCCGCATGGGGTCGACGTCGCCAATCAAGTCCGCGACGGAGGTGTCCGGGGTGGCCAGTTTCTCCACGTATCGTTCCGAGCGGTGGCGCCACACGACTGGCAGCCGGTCCCCCTCCGCGCGCACACGGACCCAGGATTGCTCCGTGACGGGCTCGTACGGGTGTTCGTTCAGTTCCGATCCCTCGATCATCGGCGACCACTCATCGAGCAGGCCGGCAAGCGTGCGCAGGATCCGCGTCTTGCCCTGGCCGCGCTGGCCAAGCAGGACAAAGTCGTGGCCGGCAATCAGGGCACGTTCCAGTTGCGGCAATACGGTGCGCCCAAAACCATAGATGCCCGGCCACGGATCATGGCCCGCGGCCAGCGCCGCGAGCAAGTTGTCGCGAATTTCCTGGTGCAGGCCCTTGTGGACGTGCCCGGAAGCTCGCAATTCACCAACCGTAAGAATTTCGGGGCGGTCACTCACCCCTTCACGGTAGTCCCGAACCGGTAGTGAATCCACCCCTTGCAGTCCTGTCCGAATGCGCGTAGAGCGGCCTACGCTGGTTGGTGATGATTGAAACAACAACCGGGCCGGCACCGGAAACGCCGCTACATCTGGTCCGCCGTGGTGTGACCTCCAGCACCGGCTTGCCCGAGTGGCAGACGGTGCGACGCAGCCCGTCTGCCTTCAGCGTCCCGGACGGAGGGAGTTTTACGCGGATGCGGGAACGGAAGGTGATCAGCCAAGGAGCCGTCGCGCGGGTTGAGGGCGCCTTGAGAGGGGACGTGCCGTGGCCGGCCGTGAGTTGATCCTCCTGGGTGAGGGCCGCATCGAGCTGGCCGGGCGCATCGTTGGCAGCAGCAATGCGACCTTTTTGGCCGAAGTCTCGCTTGGGGAGGACAGTTCATGGGCGGTGTACAAGCCGGAGGCCGGGGAAAGGCCGTTGGCCGACTTTGAGCCCGGGCTGTTCCGGCGGGAACGGGCCGCCTACCTGCTCAGTGAGCACCTGGGGTGGGGCCTCGTCCCCCTGACGGTGATTCGCGACGACGCCCCCTTGGGAATCGGATCGCTGCAGTGGTTCGTCGATGGCGACAGCCGCGAACACTACTTCACCATCTACGACGACGCACCCGAGTTGCATGCAGCCCTCGCACGGATGGCCGTCTTTGATTGCATCGCCAACAACACCGATCGCAAGAGCGGGCACGTGCTGCGCGGCCACGACGGCCGGGTGTGGGGCATCGACCACGGATTGTGCTTCTCGGCGGACTTCAAGCTGCGCACGGTCATTTGGGAGTTCGCCGGCGAACCCATCCCGGAGAACCTGCTGGCGGACATCGCCCGGCTCGCCGGCGCCGTCCCTGCCGATCTTGCCGAGCTCCTCGATGCCGCCGAAGTCACGGCACTGCAGCGCCGGGCTGACCGTTTGCTGCGCCAAGGGGTTCTGCCCGTGAACCGCACCGGCATGCGGTACCCATGGCCCTTGGTGTAGTGGCCCCTGGTTTGGGCGACACCGGCGACCATGCAACCCCACGCGCCTCGGATCGGGGACAATGGCGTGGTGACCACTCCACGCCCGCTGCCCACCATGAGGGATGTTGCCGCCCACGCGGGCGTCAGCCCCATGACCGTCTCGCGAACCCTGCGCGGGGACCCCAAGGTGTCCCCGGAGTTGCGCGAGCGCGTGCTGGCATCTGTGGCGGCCCTGTCCTACCGCACCAATGACGCCGCCCGCAGCCTCAAGGCCGGGCGGGCCAATGGACTCATTGGGCTGGCCGTCACGAATCTCGCCAACCCGTTCTATTCGGAACTGGCCCTGGGCGTTGAAAGCGAGGCGGCAGAGCACGGCTACCGGGTCTTGCTGGGGAACACGGGCGAAGACGTGGGCCGGGAAAAGCTGCTGGTCGAGGACTTTGCCTCGCGCCGGGTGCAGGGAATCGTCGTCGCCCCGGCAACAACCAACCACGACCACCTTGATCCGGCACGCCTGAACGGCATGCCGGTGGTCCTTGCCACCAGTCCCCCGCTTGGGCCGGGCATCGACTCGGTGACCCTTGACGACTTTGGCGCCACCCGGGAAGCCGTGCTCAGCCTCATCGAGGAAGGGCACCGCCGCATCGGTTTCCTCGGGCTCCCGGAGCCCCTGTGGACAGGGCGGGAAAGGCTGCGCGGCTACCGTGCGGCCCTTGTTGAGAGCGGAATCCCGGACGACCCTGCACTGTACTCGGGGGCCATGGGGTCCGTTACCACCCTTGAAGAACTGGCCACGCTGGCGGACGGGCCCACGGCTGTCTTCGCGTCGAACAACCGTCACACCCTTGCCGCCTGCCGCTTCGTGCACGAGCACGGGAAGTCCCTGCGCATCTTCGGCTTCGACGACGTCCCCTCGGCAGATTTGTTCCCCATGCCGTTGTCGGTGATCACGTATTCCCCGGCCGAGCTTGGACGGGTGGCCGCACGACTCCTGATAGACCGCATCACGGACGCCGCCCCGCAACCGCCCCGCCGGCTCACCGTCCAGACGCACCTGAAGAGCTACGGGATGGCGTCCGGGACGTAGCAATGTCACAGCCCGCCCGGATTGCGCTATCGTGGCACTGACAAAATGGTACCGATACCATTTGCATGTCTGAGCGAAAGGGTTGAGCCATGGCAGCCATCGCAATCGACGTCGGCGGTTCGAGTTTCAAGCTGGCCTTGGTCGCTGACGGGGTGGTGCTGCGACAGGAGCGCATTTCCCATTCCTCAGCCGCGAACGACCTCGAACAATTGGCGGATCACATCCGGCCCTGGATCGGTGCCTGCGACGCTCCCCTGACGGCCGTTGGCATCGCAGTGCCGGGGATCGTCCGCAATGGCGTCATGACCTCCGCCCATGACAAGGTCGGCTACCTGATCGGCATGGATCTTTCAGGATGGTCCAAGTCCGCGTTCGGACTTCCGGCGGTTATAGAGAATGATGCCCGCGCCGCCTGCTGGGGCGAGTTTGTCCACGGGGCGGGCCGCGGCGTGACGGAGCTAGCCGTCCTGACCGTTGGCACCGGCGTCGGCACCGGCCTTGTCAGCGACGGGAAACTGGTCCACGGGGCCCACGGCCACGGCGGAATCCTGGGCGGTCACATCCGGATCCGCCCCGACGGCAAGCCCTGCAACTGCGGCGGCCGCGGCTGCATCGAGGCCGAAGCCTCCGGCTGGGCCCTGTCACGGATGCTGCGTGGCCGCCCGGAGGCCCGAGAGTGGGCGGACGGCACCGGATTTGGCTTCCATCACGTCCTGGCTGCCGCCGCCCGGGGAAGCAGCCTGGCGCAAAGTATCCGCTCGGACTTCATCGAGGTGTGGGCCCTGGCCATCGCCAACCTCTGCCAGATCGCAGATCCGGCCAGGATAGTGCTCACCGGTGGCCAAATGGCCGGCGCCCACGAAATCTTGGCAGACCTCGACGCGCGGGTGCGTGAACTCAGCTGGGACGCTGCCTTGACCGCTGAACTGGTGGTCGCCCATGACGTCTGGGCCTCAGCCACGCTCGGCATCGCCGCCCTGGCGGAACAATCGGCCACCCTGCAACAGAAAGTCGCACCATGACGCAGACCGACACGAAACGCAAAAGCAACTACGATCTGGCGCCCGTCATTCGCGTGCCCGACGCCGGTGCCAGGGTATGGAAGGGAGCGGCCGCAGTCGACGAGCTGCTTGCTGCTGCAGGACGTGCCGCGCCGGATGCGCGTACCGGGCCTGCCGCCGTCGTCCTGGACTGCTACCCCGGTGTCGACGTCGACGCGCTGGCCGGCGAGATTTCCCATTCCCATCCACACGTCACCGTCATCGACGTCGAAAAGGCCGCAGGCCTGTCAAGCCGGGAGCTTTCCGCGATACTGGCCGGCGAACTCACCGACGACCGGGTTTTCGGACATCGCAGCCTGCGGAGGGTGGATTCCTTCTACGACGCCGGACGGCTGGCGGACGTGCGGCGCGACGTCGCCGGCAGGGGTCAGGGCGAGGTGCTTGTGCTCGTGGGCTGGGGCGCATCCGTCGTCGCTCCCCCGGGTGCGGTCACCGTGTTGGCGGACATGCCGCGCTGGGAGATCCAGCAGCGCTTCAGACGGGGCGGGGGCAACTGGCGGGCCGATAACGGCGCCGAACCGGACCTGGCGAAATTCAAGCGCGGCTATTTCGTGGAGTGGCGGGCGGCTGACGAGCACAAGCGCTCACTCCTTGGCTCGATCGACTACCTTTTGGACACCACCACCGGGGAATGGAAACTCATCACCGGCGACACCCTGCGCCTTGGCCTGCACCAGGCAACCCAACAGCCCTTCCGGGTGGTGCCGTTCTTTGACCCCGGCCCGTGGGGCGGCACCTGGATGGAGGAAGCCTTTGGATTGCCCCCCATTGAAAACAAGAACTATGCCTGGTGTTTTGACTGCGTACCCGAAGAAAACAGCCTACTGCTCGAGGCCGGGGGTGAACGCATTGAGATACCCAGCCTGGATTTGGTGCTGAGCCACCCGCGAGATCTGCTCGGAGAGAAGGTGTTCGCCCGGTTCGGGGCCGAGTTCCCGATCCGATTCGACTTCCTCGACACCGTCAACGGCGGCAACCTCTCCCTGCAAGTGCACCCGCTGACCGACTACATCCAACGGCGCTTCGGCATGAACTACAC
>JBAUMA010000104.1:0-4382 GCA_049578485.1 Specibacter sp. | reverse complement strand
TCTGCGGAGACGGGGAGATTTGAACTCCCGGTGGAGTTGTGCCCCACACTTCATTAGCAGTGAAGCCCATTCGGCCGCTCTGGCACGTCTCCAGCACTGGCTAAGGTAGAAGCCCCTAACCAGCATCCCAAACTTTACCCAACATGGGGGGTGCAAAGCAAAACGAGTGCCGCCATGCGCCAATCCCGGAGTCGGCTACAGCGTGCCGGTGAGCGCCCGCCACAGGAATTCGTGCGACGCCGCGTGCAGCCGGGCCGCCTGGGCGTTGTTCCCGGCGCCGGCATGACCGCCTTCGAGGGCCTCGTGGAACCACAGTCCGGGGATGCCCAGCGCCTCCATCCGGGCTGCCATCTTACGTGCCTGCACCGGACCCACCCGATCATCGGAGGTCGCCGTCCAAATGAAGGTGGCCGGGTATGTGGTGCCCGGACGGAGCAGGTGGTAGGGCGAGAACGTCTTGATGAACTCCCATTGTTCGGGCACGTCCGGGTCGCCGTATTCGGCCATCCAGGATGCCCCCGCGGAGAGCTTGGTGTACCGGCGCATGTCGAGCAGCGGCACACCGCAGGAAACCGCCCCGAACAAGGCTGGGTAGCTGGCGAGCATATTGCCCACCAAAAGTCCGCCGTTGCTGCCGCCGGCACAGCCCAAATGTGCGGGTGCGGCAACCCCGCGTGCCGTGAGGTCGGCGGCCACGGCGGCAAAGTCCTCATACGCCCGGTGCCGGTTTTCCTGCAACGCAGCCGTATGCCAGCCGGGCCCGTATTCGCCGCCGCCGCGGATGTTCGCCACCACGTACACACCACCGCGCTCGATGCCGTCCACCATTGCCCGCCGCTCCAGCCACGTCCGCCCCACCGTGCCGCTGTACGCCGGCGTGCGCGAGACTTCAAAGCCGCCGTAACCGCTGAGCAGGGTCGGGTTGCCGCCGTCGAGCACCAGGTCCCGCGGCCCCACCTGGAAATAGGGGATGCGCGTGCCGTCCAAGGAAACGGCAAAGTGCTGCTCCACGGAGTAGCGGGCCTCGTTGAAGAACGACGGCGCCTCCCGGACCACCGCTGCCGGCCCGTCGGCGGACCCGTCAATGCCGAGCGTTCCGCGGTACACCGTGGTGGGCGTCAGAAACCCGGAGGCCACCAGCCAGTAGTCGTTGCCGGCGTCGTCGTCCTCGTCGTCAACGGCGTAGGCGTCCACCGAGTGCAGGGGCGGGCAGGCATCGAGTTCCCCGGAGGCCCAGTTGCGCGCCGGGTCAAGGACCAGGATCTTGGAGGAGACGTCCTGCAGCAGGTTCAGCAGCAGGAAGTCCCTGGTCCAGCTCCAGGACTGCAGAGATTGGGCGGCAGTCGGGGCAAAGAGGGTGCGGACTTCGCGGCTCCCGGTCAGGAACGCATCCAGTGCAATGGCCAGCAGGGTTCCGGCGGCGTGCACCTCAGCGCCCAGGGCCCAGTCGGTGCGCGGGCGCAGCAGCAGCCATTGGCGGTGGAGCGAGACGTTCATATCGTCCGGGACGTCGATGTGCACCCATTCCGTGCCCACCCGCAGGTAGCTGCGGCTGTTGAAGAAGTCGAGCACGTCGTAGGCGACGTCCCGTTCAAAGCCCGGCGTGCTGTCGTGGGACACGCCGCCGCTGAGGTGATCCAGCGGCACCGAATACAGCGGCGCTTTTGCGGCGAGGTCCCCCATGGACTCCCCGCGGCGCAACACGCGGGCCGCACTCGGGTACGAGGACTCGGTCATCGAGCCGGGGCCGGTATCCGTTCCGACGTACAAGGTGTCCACATCGACCCAGCTCAGCCGCGTCTTGGCCGCGGGGAGCTCAAAGCCTCCCTCCACAAACGACAGCGTGGACAGGTCGAACTCCCGGTAGGCAACGGCGTCGCCGCCGTCGGGGGACAAGGCCACCATGACGTGCCGGTACTCATCGCCTGGGGCCGGGCGCAAGTACGACGCACCCGCCCACAACCAGAGTGCGTCTTCCGCGGCGCACAGGGAATCCAGGTCAAGGAGCATCTGCCAGTCGGGGGTGCCGGAGATGTAGCTTTCCCAGCTGGTGCGCCGCCACAGCCCGCGGGGGTTGGCCTCGTCACGCCAAAAGTTGTAGTACCACTCGCCGCGCTTGGACACCATGGCAATGCGGTCGCGCGAGTCCAACACCTCAAGGACGGAGGCCTCCAACGCCGTATAGGCCGGGTTCACCAGTGCGGTGTCGGTGCGGGCGTTGCGCTCACGGACCCAGGCCATGGCGTCGTCGCCGTGGATGTCCTCCAACCACAGGAACTCATCGGCGGGCTGCTCGGCAACAACGGAGGGGGAAACGGTTTCGGTCATAGCCCCATCCTAGGCACCCGTTGCGGCCCTGGCGGCTGGGGCGCCGGGAGCAGGCGGCGGCGCATCCGTTAAGCTCAAGGGGTGGAATCTTTGGGCGGGCAGGCAGTGGTCATTGTGGGGGCGGGGCCCCGTGGGACTTCCGTCATGGAACGCCTACTGGCACAGTACGCGGCCAGGGCTGCCGGGGGAGTGGAGCAACGCGCGCTGGACATCCACCTGGTGGATCCCTTCCCGCCCGGCGCCGGCCATGTCTGGCGCACCGGGCAGTCCAGGCTGTATCTGATGAACACCCAGTCGTTCTTCCCCACCCTTGTTCCGGACCAGGGCGTGGACGCCCTGCCCGTTGCCGGCTGCACCTTCGAGCAGTGGCGCCGGCTCCAGCGCAATACCCCTCACGAATCCCTCAGCGCCGGCGACCGCACCGAACTTGCCGCGCTCGCCGCCACCGGCTTCCCCAGCCGGGCACTGTACGGGCGCTACCTGCGCTGGTGCGTGGCCCGGCTGCTGGAGAACCTGCCCGACGGCGTCACCGTGACCATGCATGCCACCGAGGCCAGGCGGGTGGCGAGGGACCACGAAAACGGTGGGTACGGCGTCGAACTTGTCACGGGCGAGACCCTGCGCGCGGACAGTGTTGTCCTGGCCCTGGGGCACGTGGAGTCCAGGCTGAGCCCGGCCCAGCGCGAACTCCGGGACGAGGCGCGCGCCAACGGATTGACGTACCTGCCGCCGGCCGTGCCCAACGACGTCGACTGGGAGCAGCTTCCCGCCGGGGAGACCGTGCTGGTGCGCGGCATGGGCCTGAACTTCTTTGACGTGCTGGGGCAGCTGACCGAGGGCCGGGGCGGCAGCTTTGAGCGCACGGGGGACGCCCTGGAATATGTGGCTTCCGGCCGGGAACCTGTAATTGTCGGGGCATCGCGCCGCGGCACGCCCTACCGGGCCAAGGCCGAGCTGGAGAGCTACTACCCGGCCGGGGTGGAACTGCGCTTTCTCGGCGAGGACGCGGTGGCCGCCATCCGCGCCATGGGCGCCACCGCCGGTTTTGACCACGACATCTGGCCGCTGCTGCACCGGGACACCCTCTGGGCGTACTACACCACGCTGGCGCGCACCCGGCCCGACACGCTCCCGGCGGAGTTCCTGCCCGAACTCGACGCGCTGCTGCATTCGGGGCTCGACGGCGAGGGACCAGACGGGGTCGGCTGGGCGGATCGGCTCAAGTCCCTCACGGCCCGACACGTGCCCGAAGGCTTCGCCCTTGACCTGCCGGCACTGGCCAGGCCGCTGTCCAGGAAGCCGCTGCGCCCGGGCGGCCAGCACCGCTTTGCCTCCCATGGTCAGATGGACGAGGCCGTCCTGGAATATCTGATCGACGACGCCGAGGCCTCGGCCAGGGGCGAGAACGATCCGGTGAAGATGGCGATCGGCGCGCTCAATGCGGGCCGGGCGATTGTGAAGTCCCTCGTTGCGGACCGCGGCATCACGCAGGAGTCCTGGCTGGGTGAGTTGCGCGGCTGGTTTGAGGGATTCGTGGAGGGGCTGGCCAGCGGACCGCCGGCCTTGCGTATGGAACAGTTGGCCGCCCTGGTGCGTGCGGGCGTGGTGCACTTCGCGGGCCCCGACCCCGTGTTCCGGATCCAGCACGGCCGTTTCCAGGTCAGCTCCCCATGGGTGGCCGACGACCCCTGGCAGGCAAGTCACCTGGTGGAGGCGCTGGCACCGGCCAACCGTGTCCAGGGGAGCGATTCAACGCTGCTGAACAACCTGCTGGCCGACGGGCTGGTCCGCCCGCGCGTCATGATCGCGGCGGACGGAGATCCCGTGGTGACCAGCGGCCTGGACGTCACAGCCCCGCCCTACCGCCCGCTCGACGGTTCCGGCCAAGCCGTGGACGGTCTCTACGTGTTGGGCCTGCAACTCTCCAGCGTGCAATGGGGGACGGCCATCGCCGCCCAGGCGGGGGCGGAATACCGCAGCGGTTACCGGACGGTCCTGGACGCCGACGCGATTGCCTCCGCCGTCCTGGGATAGCGCCGGGCACACACAAGGGC
>JBAUMA010000103.1:0-11041 GCA_049578485.1 Specibacter sp. | reverse complement strand
CGAACGGGCATTTGTTGTTGATGTTTGAGCCAAACATCAACAACAAATGCCCGTTCGTTTCTTAGCGGCGCTCGGTGACCTTGCCGTGGCCGGGGCAGATCCAATCAACATCCAGCGCTTCGAGCACGGCGGTGGAGGCCAGTGCCTGGACCTTGTCCGTGATCAAAAGCCGCGGGAACTGTTTCAGTGAGCCGTCCGTGTTGACCCTGACGGCGTCGCCGCAAAAGACTGCGCGGTTCCAGACAAAGGCGTGGTGCCCCGGTGTGTGCCCCGGCGTCGGCACGGCCGCGATGTCGGCCGGGAAATCGGGGGACTCGCCCAGAAAATGCACCTCGGCCGGGAGCTTGGGCCTGCCGATCGATGACGTAATCCGGCGGGAGAAGGTCCCGGCGGACCGCCGGCCGGCCAGGATATCGGCGTCGGCGCGGCCAATCCAGAGCTGGGCGCCGGTCGCCTCGGTCAACGCCTTTGCCGCCCCGGCGTGGTCAATGTCGTAGTGAGTCAGCAGGATGTGGCTGACGGACTGTGCCAGGCCGGCCGCGGCAAGCTCCGAGATGACGGCCAGGGCGCCGGAGTTCATGCCGGGATCGACGACGGCGTATGTGTCGCCGAGGGGGATCGCGTAGCCGTTTGCGCCGCGGGACTTTTCGAGTTCAAATGCGCCGTTCGTCAATTTCTGCATGCTCGCATCCTACGTCCCCTGACGCGGGCTCGTCTTAGAATTCCTCGCCTTCGCCCACCACGGCCGAGGCCGGACCCACCACCAAAGGGTCCGGGACTCCCACCAGGCCGTGGTCCTTGCCGGTGTAGTCAAACAAGCTCAGCACGTGCCGCATGGCCGCCAGCCGGGCCCGCTTCTTGTCATTGGATTTCACCACTGTCCAGGGTGCGTGCCGGGTGTCGGTGCGCTTGAGCATGCGCTCCTTGGCAGCGGTGTACGCATCCCACTTATCCAGCGAGGCCAGGTCCATGGGCGAGAGCTTCCACTGGCGGACCGGATCCACCTGCCGGATCACAAACCGGGTTCGCTGCTCCGCCTGGGTTACCGAAAACCAAAACTTGATGACCGTAATGCCGTCGTTGACGAGCATCTTTTCAAACACGGGGGCCTGGCGCACGAACTCCTCATACTGCGCCGGCGTGCAAAAGCCCATGACCCGCTCCACCCCGGTGCGGTTATACCAGGACCTGTCGAAGAGGACCATCTCACCGGAACTGGGCAGGTGAGCCACATAGCGCTGGAAATACCATTGGCTCGACTCGCGTTCGCTGGGCTTTTCCAACGCCACCACCCGGGCGCCGCGCGGATTGAGGTGCTCGGTGAACCGCTTGATGGTGCCGCCCTTGCCTGCCGCATCCCGGCCCTCGAAGAGTATGACAACCCGGCGGCCCGTCGCCTTGATCCATTGCTGAAGCTTCAACAATTCAATTTGCAACAGGCGCTTTTGAAGTTCATAAATCTCCCGGTCCAGCCGCGAGTCGTAGGGATATCCCTGCCGCCAGGTATCCACCGGGGTGCCGTCGGCATCCAACAGGACCGGATCGTCGTCGTCGGTGTCAACCACGGAGAAGCCGGTAAAGTCGGTGTTCAAGTCAGTCATGAGCGAAAGACTATGGGTGCGTGGCAGAGCGGAGGTGGACGGTGGGTGAAGGCCAGATGAACTCGGCGCCGCCCCAACAGCTTCAGCGTGGCGTTCCGGAACCCATCCTGCGCGTGCTGGAGCTGGCTGCGGTGGACCATTCGCTGCATGTCCTCCTGGACCCGGCCGAACATGCCCGCGCCGACGCCTTTTCCAACACAACAACCCGGCGCGACTTCGTGGCCGGGCGCGTGGCGCAGCGGCTGATGGCGGCCGAGCTGTTGGGCAGCGAGCCGGGTGACCTGCAATCGCGGTATTGGTGTCCGGACTGCGGACTGGCTCCGGATCCTTCCCACGGCCGGCCTGCCTATAGTCTGCACGGTGAACCGGCCCCGCTGTCCATCAGCCTTTCGCGAAGCCACGGCTGGGCGCTGCTGGCCATGGTGCCGGCGGCCGGCGTTCGCCTGGGCGTCGATCTGCAGCGAATCGCCGACGTCGCCTTTGCCGGGTTCGACGGCGTGGCGCTGAGCCAGGCGGAAAAGGTTCTTTTGGCGGACGTCCCGCCCAAGGGACAAACAGCGTGGCGGGCGTCAGTGTGGGCCCGAAAAGAGGCGCTGGCCAAAGTCTCGGGGCTGGGGCTACGGACCGAGCCGGCGGGCATCGAGGCGTTCCCCTCGCCGGGATCAAGCATCCGGGTATGGGAGGTTTCGGCAGCGCCGTCGCTGTTGCCCGAAGGGTTTGCGGCCGCGGTGGCGCTCAGCTCCGGGGCAGAGCGGGAAGGGCCTTCCGGTACAACCAGGGTGTGAGCACGTCCATGGCGTTGAAACCCCCGACGCCGGCGCACAGGGAGTCCGCGAGCCGGACGAACGCCGCAGTTGAGACGGTGCCGTGCCGGTTGCGCGCCACCCACTGCCGCAGCAGCGCAAAGAAGAGTTCGCCGCCGATGGCTTGCCGCAGGGCTTCCAGAGCCAGGGCGCCGCGTTTGTAGACCCGGTCATCGAACATGGCTTCCGCCCCGGGATCGCCCACGACCAGGTCAAACGGTTCGTGCCGGAGCTTCGCGTGGGCCGCAGCCGCCCGCTCGGCGATGGTCAGTGAACCGCTTTCCTCGGACCAGACCCATTCGGCGAAGCAGGCAAATCCCTCGTGCAGCCAGATGTCACGCCAGCTCCCCAGGGTCAGCGAGTTTCCAAACCACTGGTGGGAGAGCTCATGGGCGATCAGCCGTTGGGACTCCCAGTGGGTGTCCAAATGGTTCCGGCCAAAGATGGCCAGCGATTGCGCCTCGAGGGGGATTTCCAGCTCATCCTCCGTGACCACCACGGTGTAGGCGGGGAACGGATAGGGCCCAAAGCTCTCCACGAAGACGTCCACCATTTCGCGCTGCCGCGACAACGCGGTCGCTGCCCGGGCCTGTAAATCGGCGGGTACGGCGACGTGGATCGGCACCACGGTTTCCCCTGCGGGCAGTTCCAGGAGCCGGTACCGGCCGATCTGCAAGGTGGCCAGGTAGGTGGCCATCGGGTCGTTCTGCTCGTAGACCCACGTTTCCCGGCTGGATTTTCGCACCCGCGACACCAGGGTGCCGTTGCAGACGGCCGTGTAGTAGGCGTCCGTGGTCACGGTGAAACGGTAGCTTGCCTTGTCACCGGGGCGGTCGTTGCAAGGAAACCATGTGGGTGCTCCGGTGGGCTGGGCGGCCACCAGGACGCCGTCGTCGAGTTCCTCCCAGCCCACGTCACCCCAGATGCCGGCGTCGGGGCCGGGGAACCCGCTGTAGCGCAGGTCCAGGATGAAGTCCTCGCCGGCCCTGACGGGGGCCGGGAGCACCAGGTGCAGGCGCCCGCGCCGGTGCGTGGACCTGGTGACCCGGGCGCCGTTGACGGACGCCTTGTCGAGCCCGAGTCCGGCCAGGTCAAGTTCCAGGGTCTCCATGTTCGCCAGTGCGTGCCCCGTAATGACGGCCCGCCCCTGCAGGGAGTTGCCCTCCAGGCGCACGTCGAGGGTGAGATCGTAGTGCCGTACGGTGTAGGCGTCGCTGCCGTGCTCCGGAATGTAGGGGTCGGGGGCAAAATGGTGGTGGATGCGATCGGCTGGGGCTGCGGAGGCCCGGGTTGCCGGCGGGATGTACATGGTGGGGTCCTCTCCGATTCAGTAGGTCTCAGGCCCGGTCGGCAAATTCGGGGCCCTTCCACGGGCTCACCGGATTGCCCATCCAATAGCTGCTGGCCGGCACGGTTTCCCCGCGCATCACCAGGGACGCCGGGCCGACGGTGCCGCTGCGGGCAATGCTGGCGGCAGGCAGGATGACCCCGTGCGGGCCCATCGTGGCGCCCTCTTCCAAGGTAACAGCATCGATGGCCATGACGCGGTCATGGAAGAGGTGCGTCTGGATCACGCAGCCGCGGTTGACCGTGGAGCTCATACCCAAGGTGACGAGGTCGGCCTCGGGCAGCCAGTAGCTTTCACACCATGTTCCGTGGCCGATCTTTGCGCCCAGGGCGCGCAGCCACCACACCATGGCCGGGGTCCCGACGGCGGCGCGGGCAAACCAAGGGGCGCTGACCAGCTCGATGAACGAGTCAACCACCTCATTGCGCCAAATGAAGGAACTCCACAGGGGGTGCTCACCGGCCCTGATGCGGCCCACCAAAATCCATTTGGCGGCCACCGCACTGCCCGCGGCCACTGCGCCCGCCACCATCATGATCACACCGCTGAGGACCGCGGCCAGCCAGTAGCCGTCAATCAGGGCAACGGCGTCAAATACCCACAGCACAGCCGCAGCGATGGCGACCGTCAGCACCATGGGAACCAGGCGGCACGTCTCCCAAAGGCCGCGGGCAATCTTCAGCCGCAAGGGAGGGTCAAAGGTCAAGGACTCGTCGGTGTTCATCTGGGTGCGGCGCAGGCGCACCGGCGGGCTGCCCAGCCAGGACATTCCGGCCTTTGCCTTGGCGGGCGTGGCGGACAGCACGGCAACCAGGGAGTTGCGCGGCATGGTGCGTCCGGCCGCCGTCATGCCCGAATTGCCCAGGAACGACCGTTTGCCCACCTTGGCCGGGGCGATGTGGATGTAGCCGCCGCCCAATTCGTAGGAGGCGATCATGGTGTCATCGGCCAGGAATGCCCCGGAACCCACGGTGGTCATTTTCGGCACCAGGAGCACCGTGGACGCCTCCACGTTTTTGCCAACCTTTGCCCCGAGCAGACGCAGCCAGACGGGCGTGAACAGGCTGGCATAGAGGGGGAACAAGAGGTCCCGGGCCAGGTCCAGGACACGTTCGGTGGCCCAGACCTGCCAGCCGATGCGGCTGCGGACCGGATAGTGTCCCTCCTTGAGCCCGACGCCGAGGAGCCGGACCGTGCCCAGCACCAGCAGGAGCAGGGCCAGGAACCAGGCGAGCGCCGCAACTGGCACGGCCCACAGCAGCTCAGGAAGGGCCGCGGACAATGACGCCTGGCCCCTGATGGCCGCCAGGACGACGCCGGTTCCCACGGCCGCTGCCAGGAACGGCAGCAGCGACAACAGTGCGGACGCGCCGGCAAACAGCAGCTCCAGGGGCCAGGTGCTGCGTTTGCGCTGTTCGGGCCAGGCGGATTTGGCTTTGCCGGTGCGTTCCGCAGGGGAACCTGAGACGGTCACGCCGGGCTTGACCTTGCCTCGCACGGCGGAACCCGGTTCCACGTGGGCCCCGGCACCGATCCGGGCGCCGGGCATGAGGGTGCTGCGTGCGCCGACCACGGCGCCTGCCCCGATGGAGATTTCGCCAATGTGCACCCAGTCGCCGTCGATCCACCAGCCGGATAAATCGACCTCGGGTTCGATCGAGCACCCTTCCGCGAGGCGGAGCAGCCCCGTTACGGGCGGCACGGAGTGCAGGTCAACGTTGCGGCCCATTTTCACCCCGAGCGCGCGGGCGTAGTAGGGGACCCACGGCGCGCTGGCCAGGCTGACGGCAGCGGCCATGTCGGCGATCCGCTCGGCCAGCCACAACCGCAGGTGGATTCCCCCGGAGCGCGGATAACTGCCTGGGCGCACGCCCCGCAGCAGGAGGCGGGCCGCCACGACCGAGATGCCCATCCGGCCCCACGGTGAAACAAATACGGCCCACGAGGCCGCCACCCACCACCAGGAAACGGTGGGGGCGCCGGGCAGGACGCCCAGCCCGGCGGCGGCGTTGTTGACCGCCATCAGGTACGTCAGCCAGCGCATGCCCACCAGGACGTGCAGCGGGACGCCCAGCAGGGTCTGGAACAGCTGCGCGGACGGCTTCGTCCGGCCAACAGTCCGGTTGACTTGTTGGTTGCCTCCGGCGGGCACCGAATTCACGGCCAGGTCCAGCAGGGCCCCGACCCGGGGGTGCGAATAGACATCGGCCACGGTGATGCGAGGGTACCGTTGGCGCAGCGCCGAGACCAGCTGGGCCGCGGCCAGGCTGCCGCCGCCACTGGCAAAAAAGTCCGCGTCCAGGCTCGACGCCGTTCCGCCCAGGACGGCATCCCACTGGTCAACCACCCACTTGGCCTCCGGATCGAGTGCCCCGGCGAAGGTGCCGGCGTCGTCCGGAGCCGTCTGCAGGGGCCAGGGCAGGGCGGTGCGGTCAACCTTGCCGCTGGTCTTGGTGGGCAGCGTGTCGGTGAACGTGAGCAGGGGGATCAGCGGGGCCGGCAGGCCCGTGGCAAGGATGGTGCGCAGCGCAGCGGCATCCGGATGGTCTTCGTTCGACGGCACGAGGTATCCCACCAGTACCTGGTGGCCGGCCGCCGTCTTCTTCAGGGCCGCGGCGGCGCCGGCGATGCCCGGCAGGGCCTGCAGCGCGGCATCGATTTCGCCCAGCTCGATCCGGCGCCCGCCCAGTTTGACCTGGTCGTCGGCGCGGCCCATGAAGATCAGGCCCTCGCGTTCCAGCCGCACCAGGTCCCCGCTGCGGTAGGCGCGGTCCCAGCCAAAGGCGGCCATGGGGGCGTACTTCTCCGCGTCCTTGGCGGCGTCCAAATACCGGGCCAGTCCGACTCCGGCGATGATCAGTTCGCCCACCTCGCCCTCGGCCACGGGTGCTCCGTCCGCATCGACGACGGCAAGGTCCCAGCCGTCCAGGGGGCGGCCGATCCGCACCGGCCCAACACCGTCCAAGGGTGCGGCACAGGCGACCACGGTGGCTTCGGTGGGGCCGTAGGTGTTCCATACTTCACGGCCTGCCACGGCCAGGCGCGTTGCCAGTTCGGGCGGGACGGCCTCCCCGCCAAAGATGAGCAGCCGGATGGACTCCAGGGCCTCCACCGGCCACAGGGCGGCCAGTGTTGGCACCGTGGAGACCACTGTGATGCCGTGGGAGATGAGCCAGGGGCCAAGATCGACGCCGGAGCGGACCAGGGACCTCGGTGCCGGAACCAGTGCGGCCCCGTGCCGCCAGGCCAGCCACATCTCCTCGCAGGAGGCGTCGAAGGCAACTGAGAGGCCGGCCAGGATCCTGTCCTCAGGGCCGATGGGCTCGCCCTGCAGGAATATCCGGGCCTCCGCGTCGACAAAGGCAGCCGCGGAGCGGTGGCTGACGGCGACGCCCTTGGGCGTGCCGGTGGAACCCGAGGTGAAGATGATCCACGCGTCGTCGCCGGGCACCGGTCCACGGGGCGAAGGGAAGGGTGTTGGGCGTGCTGTTGTGAGGTCCAGTGCGTTGCCGTTTGCGGGATCGCCAAGGACAGCGGCGACCTTGGCCTCGCCGAAGACGAGATCGGCGCGTTCCTGGGGATCATCGGCGTCGACCGGCACGTACGCCGCGCCAATTGTGAGGATGGCCAGGATGGCAATGTAGAGCGTCGAGGTGCCGGAGGGGATGCGCACGCCAATCTTGTCCCCGGCACCGAGTCCTGCCCGGGTCAGCTCATCGGCTTTATGCCGTACCGCCCCTACCAGATCGGCATAGCTGAGGGACTTCCGGCCGTCATCCAGGGCGGAGGCGTCAGGGAACAGCCCGGCCGTGGCCGTCAGTATGTCCCACAAAGTGCGGGGTTGTGGCGCACGCTCAAAGCCGGGCAGTTGGGCCGCAAGTCTGGCTGGCGCGGCCTGCCGGATCTGGGCGCGGTCAGGCGCGTCGGGGTCCTGCAAGGAAGGCTGGGTCACACGGGCAACTCTCCATGAAATAGATGAACACCAGGGATCGTTCGGGTTAACTGTGTGCGCCGTCCTGACCAGGGCCGGGACTCGGACCAGGGTCCGGACCGAGAGGGCCTCGCGGCACGGGCACCTCGCAGCCTTGGCCGTCCGCGCTACGGCTCCAGGATGACCTTGCCCGTGGTTCCCCGGGATTCCAGGGCGGTGTGCGCGGCTCCGGCCTCGGACAGCGGGAAACGGGCGCCGATGCGGGCGGTCAAATGGCCTGTGGCGGCCGCGTTGAACACCTCGGCCGAACGCCAGTGCCGTTCCTTCGGGTTGAGCAGGTAGTCGCCAAGTTTGGGGCGGGTGATAAACAGGGAGCCGCCGGAATTCAGCCGCTGCAGGTCAAACGGCGGCACCTGGCCGGACGCCCCGCCAAAGAGCACCAGGGTACCCCGGGTGCGCAGCGACGCAAGGGAGCCGTCGAACGTGTCCTTGCCGACGCCGTCGAACACCACATCGACGCCGTCACCTTCGGTGAGTTCCCGCACAGTTTCGGAAAAGCCGTCGTAGCGCAGCACCTCATCGGCCCCGGCCGCACGGGAAAGTTCTTCCTTTTCATCATTGGAAACGGTGCTGATGACGCGGACCTCGCGCTCCTTGAGCATCTGGGTCAGGAGCAGGCCGACCCCGCCGGCGCCCGCATGGAGCAGCACCGTCTGGCCGGGCTCCACATGGTAAGCCGAATTCATCAGGTAATGCGCCGTCATGCCCTGCAGCGGGAGGGCCGCGGCAATGTCCAGGGGAACCGCGGCCGGGACGGGAAGGGCAACGGCCGCGCGCATGATCGTGTACTCCGCATAGCAGGCCGCCCCCTCGGCCGTGGCCACGTGGTCGCCCAGGGCGAAGCCCTGCACGCCCTGGCCCATGGCAACCACGGTGCCGGCCGCTTCCGAGCCCGGGGTGAACGGGTAAGGCACGTTGTAGGTGCCGCTGCGCTGGTAGGTTTCGATGAAGTTCACCCCCACGGCGGCCACCTTGACCAGCAACTCGCCCGGACCCGGGCTGGGCACCGGAACTTCGGACAGCGCCAGGACCTCGGGGCCGCCCGGGGCAGGGGCCACAATGGCGTTGCAGTGTGTGGTCATGGTGTTCTCCACTTCTTCGATTACCTGGAATCCGTACCCTGCACCGCGCTCCGCCCGGCCCAGCCGGACGTGCCCGTCGACACGTCCTGCAACCATCATAGGACCGGGGGCCAAGGGGCAATCCACAATTGGTGCATAAATATCGGAAACTATGAATAGTTCTGCTGTATAGTCGTCCTATGACGATTTCAGTAGCAGTCTCCGGAGCCAGCGGGTACGCCGGGGGAGAGGTGTTGCGCCTGCTGGCGAGCCATCCCGAGGTAACCATCGGCGCCATCACGGCCCACAGCAACGCCGGCTCCCGGCTGGGCGACCTCCAGCCGCACCTGCACGCGCTGGCCGACCGAATCCTGGAAGACACCACGGTGGAAAACCTGGCCGGACACGACGTCGTCTTCCTGGCCCTGCCGCACGGCGCCTCGGCGGAAATCGCCGCCCAGCTGCCCGCAGACACCCTCGTGATCGACGCCGGTGCCGACCACCGCCTGGAGGATTCGGCCGCCTGGGAAAAGTTCTACGGCTCCCCGCACGCCGGCACCTGGCCCTACGGGCTGCCGGAGCTGCCCGGCGCCCGTGCAGGCCTGCGCGGCGCCAAGCGCATCGCCGTCCCCGGCTGCTACCCCACCAGTTCCCTGCTGGCCCTGATGCCCGGCTTCGGTGCCGGCGCACTGCTGCCCGACGACGTCGTGATCGTTGCGGCGTCCGGCACCTCCGGGGCGGGCAAGTCCGCCAAGGTCAACCTGATCGGCTCCGAGGTCATGGGCTCCATGAACCCGTACGGCGTGGGCGGCGGGCACCGACACACCCCCGAAATCCAGCAGGGGCTCTCCAACGCCTCCGGCCTGGACGTACGGGTGTCGTTCACGCCCACCCTGGCCCCCATGAGCCGTGGCATCCTGGCCACGGCCACCGCCAAGGTCAGCCCGGAGATTGCCGCCCTGGCCGACCCCGGCTCCGCACTGCGCCAAATTTGGGTGGACGCCTATGTGGACGAGCCGTTCGTGCGCGTGCTTCCCGAGGGCCAGTGGCCGGCCACCAAATCGGTGGTGGGTTCCAACTACGCGACCATCCAGCTTGCCTACGATCCCAACGTCAACCGCGTGATCGTGTGCGCGGCCATCGACAACCTGACCAAGGGCACCGCCGGCGGGGCGGTCCAATCCATGAACATTGCCCTCGGCCTGGCGGAAACCACCGGCCTTTCCATCCAAGGAGTAGCACCATGAGCGTGACATCTGCACAAGGCTTCCGCGCCTCCGGCGTGACGGCCGGGCTGAAGGCCTCGGGTAATCCCGACTTTGCCCTGGTGGTCAACGACGGCCCGCAGCGCAGCGCGGCCGCCGTGTTCACCAGCAACCGCGTTGCCGCAGCCCCCGTCCACTGGTCCCGCCAGGTCCTCAGCGACGGCCGGGTCGACGCCGTGGTCCTGAACTCCGGCGGCGCCAACGCCTGCACGGGCCCCGAAGGCTTCCAAAACACGCACACCACGGCGGAAAAGGTGGCCGACGTGCTGGGCATTTCCGCCACCGACGTTGCGGTCTGCTCAACAGGCTTGATCGGTGAACAGTTGCCCATGGACAAGATCCTGCCGGGCGTGGAGGCTTCCGCCGCCGCGCTGACCGACGACGGCGGAGCTGCCGCGGCCACCGCGATCATGACCACCGACACCGTCCCGAAGCAGGCGGTCTGGACCTCGGCGCCCAACGCCGACGGGGCCACGTATACGATCGGCGGCATGGCCAAGGGCGCCGGAATGCTGGCCCCCGGACTGGCCACCATGCTGGTGGTCATCACCACGGACGCCGTGGTCGAGGCCGAGGGCCTGGACGCCGCCCTGCGCGACGCCGTCAAGGTCACCTTCAACCGGGCAGACTCCGACGGCTGCATGTCCACCAACGACACCGTGCTGCTGATGGGTTCCGGCGCCTCCACCGTGTTCCCCGACATGGACGAGTTCACGGCCGGACTGACCGAGGTGTGCGCCACCCTGGCACGTGGCCTGATCGCCG
Organism: Specibacter sp.; assembly: GCA_049578485.1. Lineage (GTDB taxonomy): Bacteria > Actinomycetota > Actinomycetes > Actinomycetales > Micrococcaceae > Specibacter. Next base: position 207 of record JBAUMA010000103.1, on the reverse strand, counting down.
ACGCCGAAGGCGCCAACCACGACATTGCCATCACCACGGTCAATGCCGACAGCGAGCGGGACGCCGAAATTGTTTCCCGCTCCGTGGCCCGCTCCAACCTGTTCAAGTGCGCCATCTTCGGCAACGACCCCAACTGGGGCCGGGTGCTCTCCTCCGTGGGCACCACCGACGCCGTGTTCGACCCCAACGAGATCAACGTCAGCATCA
>JBAUMA010000102.1:0-8010 GCA_049578485.1 Specibacter sp. | reverse complement strand
CCTTTGGCCACAACGGGGAATCCGTGCTGAACGACCTCTCCCACGACATCGGCGGCTTCGAGGGCAACGCCCAAACGCTGCGCCTGCTGACCCGGCTGGAGTCCAAGGTGTTTACCTCCGACGGCGGCTCGGCAGGCTTGAACCTGACGCGCGCCTCCCTGGATGCAGCCGCCAAATACCCGTGGCTGGCCGCCGACGCGCCCCTGATTGACGGGCGCCGCACCAGCAAGTTTGGCGCTTACGTCGACGACCTCCCCGTTTTCGCCTGGCTGCGCCACAACGCCCCGGCCGGCAAAACCTGCATCGAGGCGCAGGTCATGGACCTGGCCGACGACATCTCTTATTCCGTCCACGACGTGGAGGACGCCATTGTGGCCGGCCACGTCCAGCTCAAGTGGCTCGCCAACGCGGACCAGCGCAACCGGGTCCTGGGCTACACGCAACAGTGGTACCTGCCGGCCGTCGAAACCGCCGAGATTGACGCAGCCCTGTCCCGCCTGGAAGCCACCAACGTGTGGGTGCGCCATGCCGACGGCAGCCGCGCGTCCATGGCTGCCTTGAAGGACATGACCAGCCAGCTGATCGGCCGGTTCTGCCAAAGCGCAGTCGCAGCAACCCGGGAAATCTACGGGCCCGATCGACTCACCCGCTACGGGGCGGACGTCGTCGTACCGCAGGAAACGGCGGTGGAGATTGCCGTCATGAAGGGCCTGGCCACCACGTTCGTCATGACCACCGACCACCGCCAGCCCATCTACCAGCGCCAGCAGGACGTGCTCAGTGAACTGGTGGCCGTGCTCAGCGCCACCGGTGACGCCCACCTGGAGACCATGTTTGCCGCCGACTGGCGCGACGCGGGCGACGACGACGCCCGGCTCAGGGTGGTGGTGGACCAGATCGCCTCGCTGACCGATGTGTCGGCGCTGGCACTCCACGAACGCCTGGTGGGCACCGAACGCACCCTGTTGTAAGGGGCAGCGTTGTAACAGGCGCGGCGTTGTGGCAGACACGGGCGCAAGCGCCCGGACTACATGGCCGGGGTGTAGTTGCCCATGGAGGCTGCGATGTTGGCCAGGTCGGCAAGCTGGGCCGGGCTGGCCAAAGCCGTGAAGATTGCAGTCGCGGCGGTCATCGCGACGACGACACCCACGGTGGTGGCACCCACCACGGTGATGATCTTCTTGTCGCTGACGAAGCGGCCGGGCATCTCAAGGGCGGGGTGGATGAGGTTTGGCGCGGAGTCAAAGGTTCCGTCGGTGAGCTCGGCCACCACCCGTCCGCGGCCACGGTCCAGTCGCATCGAGGCAATGGCCCCGCCGTGACGGGCCAGCAGGATGTCTGATCCGACACAACGGCGGCTGGTTTGAAACAACAATTTAAGCTCCTACAGATGTGAATGCGTTGTATAGGGGTCGGTGGCGACCCGCATGTCCGCACCATTGAGGGCGCTTTAAGCGTATCCGCACCGCAGACTCCGACGCCGCCCCAGGGGTGGTGATTCCGGACACCGCAGCCCGTCCACAGGCAACGGGCAAACTGGTCGGGCCGGCAGGAAACTCACGTAAACTGACCCTGTGGCTGGGCTGATAAAACGAGAAGACATTGATGAGGTGCGAACGCGCACCGACCTCAAGGAAATCGTGGACGGCTACGTCACCCTGAAGTCCGCCGGCATCGGCTCGTTCAAGGGATTGTGTCCCTTCCACGATGAACGCAGCCCCTCATTCCACGTGCGCCCGCAGATGGGCTATTTCCACTGCTTTGGCTGCCAGGAGAGCGGCGACGTTATCTCCTTCATCCAAAAAATGGACCACATCCCGTTCTCGGAGGCCGTGGAAAAACTGGCCGGCCGGATTGGCTTTGAACTCCACTATGAGGATGGCGGGACCGGGCCGCGCCGGGAGGAAGTGGGACGGCGCCAACGGCTGCTGGATGCCCACAAGATCGCCGGGGAATTCTTCCGCGACCAGCTCCTGACCCCCGCCGCCGCAACTGGCCGGCAATTCCTGCAAGAGCGCGGCTTTGAACGCAGCGCGGCCGACCACTTCGGCGTCGGCTTTGCCCCCCAAGGCTGGGACGCGCTGCTCAAGCACCTTTCCGGCAAGGGCTTCACACAGGAGGAGCTCAAACTCACCGGCATGTTCTCCGAGGGCCAGCGGGGCATCTATGACCGTTTCCGCGGCCGGCTCATGTGGCCCATCCGTGACATTGCCGGGGACACGGTGGGTTTTGGTGCCCGCAAGCTCTTTGAGGACGACCAGGGCCCCAAATACCTGAACACCCCGGAAACCCAGCTGTACAAGAAATCCCAGGTTCTTTACGGCATCGACCTGGCCAAGCGGAACATTGCCTCCAAGCGCCAGCTGGTGGTGGTGGAGGGTTACACCGATGTCATGGCCTGCCACCTGGCCGGCGTCGACACGGCCGTGGCCACCTGTGGCACGGCCTTTGGTGCCGACCACATCAAGGTGGCCCGCCGCCTGCTGTCCGACGACGGCACCGGCGGCGAGGTGGTGTTCACGTTCGACGGCGACGCGGCCGGGCAGAAGGCCGCCCTGAAGGCGTTCGATGAGGACCAGCGCTTCGTCGCCCAGACCTTCGTGGCCGTGGAGCCCTCCGGCGCCGACCCCTGTGAGCTGCGCCAGCGACGCGGCGATGAGGCCGTCCACTCCTTGATCCGCTCACGCCGGCCCCTGTTTGAATTCGCCATCCGCTCCGCACTGGCCAAGTTTGATTTGAGCACCGTGGAGGGCCGCGTCAACGGCCTGCGCGCCTCCGCCCCCGTGGTGGCAGCCATCCGCGACGGTTCCACCCGGATGGGCTACAGTCAGGAGCTTGCCGGCTGGCTGGGCATCGCCGACCCCAACGAGGTGCTGCGGGCCGTCAAGGGCGCCGAGAAGCGTGCCCACGCCCACCCGCCGGCACAGCACGGCACTGCACAGCACGGAACTGCGCAGCACGGTGCGGGCCAACCGACCCATGCAGGCTCAGCCGGCCAAGGCGGAGCAGCACCGGGGCAGGCAGCCGGGACCGCCGTCGTGCCCCATGAGATGTCCGAGCAGGCACAGCCGGCCTTCACCCGCCCGGACCCTCGGGACCCGCAGGGGCGGATGGAGCGTGAAGCCCTCGAGGTGGTTTTGCAGCACCCGGGGCTCCTCACGACGGGAAACTGGCAGCATTTCGCCGCCACCGAATTCGTGGTCCCGGCGTACAAGGCCATCCAGCACGGCATTGCCGCGGCGGGGGAGTCCCTCGTGGCGTCCTCGCAGTGGCTGGAGGCGGTCCGGGAATCGGTTCCCCCGTCCTTGTCGTCCCTGGTGGCGGAGCTGGCGCTGAGTCCGCTGCCGGCCACGAAGGAGGAAACGCTCAACAGGTACTGCAGGGACATCTTGCGCCGGCTCTTTGAGATGCAAATCACCCGGCTCAAGCAGGAACGCCTCGGAGCCTTGCAACGCATGGATCCGGCCCTGGATCCCGAGGGCTACCAGATGCTCCAGCGGGAGCTGATGGAGCTTGAAGCTGCCCGGCGGGCCCTCCGCGGCGACTGAAGTGCCGCCCGTGCGGTCCTCGATTTCGCAACCGGGCCAGGCTTTGTTATTGTTGTTCCTGCGCGATCCTCTGTAGCTCAATTGGCAGAGCATTCGACTGTTAATCGAAGGGTTACTGGTTCAAGTCCAGTCAGAGGAGCTTGCAAACAAAATTCCCCCGCACTCACTTGTGAGTGCGGGGGAATTTTGTCTTCCCGGCCCATCCAGGGGCAGGCGCGCCTAAATGCTCGGGACGGTCCTGGGACGGACGATAAACCACAGTGCGGCCATGGCCAGCAGGATGCAACCGCCCATGATCAAGGCCATGGGCGTTGCCGTGGCCACGCCCACCAAACCCACCACCGGGGTGATCAGCCCCGCGAAGCCAAATGTCGCCGCGCCCAGCAAGGACGCCGCCGTGCCCGCCTGCTTGCCATTGCGGGCCAGGCCCAGCACCTGGACCGAGGGGAACATGAATCCGGTGGCCGCAATGAAGAACCACAGCGGCACCATCACACCCCACAGCCCCAGACCGAGCTGGTCAAAGAGGACCATGCAGGCGGCCGCAGCCACCTGGGCAACCGTTGCCCCGGCAATGACCCACTGCGGGCCAGTGTGGCGCATGATGCGCGCGGCCACCTGCACGCCGGTCACCACGCCGAGGGAGTTGGCGGCAAACAGGAAACCGTACTGCTGCGGCGTGAAACCATACGTGTCCTGGAACAGGAACGTCGAGGCGGACAGATAGGTGAACAGGGCAGCAAAGTTCAGCCCGCCCACAAAAAGCGTGCCCACAAAGATTCGGTCGCTGAAGACCGCCCTGTAGCGGTCGGCGACGCTCACGCCGTCGGACTTTCGCTTTGCAGGGGGCAGAGTCTCCACAATGAACACGAATGCGGCAATAACTACCAGGGCGCCGTATCCGGCCAGGAACCAGAAAATGCCGGGCCAGTCCATGATGCCCAGCAATTGGGAGCCGATCACGGGAGCCAGGATGGGGGCCATGCCATTGACGAGGGACATGTAGGACAGCATCTTCACAAGCCGGTAGCCGCCGAAGAGGTCGCGGATCATGGCCATGGCCACCACGCCGCCACCGGCCGCACCGATGCCCTGCAGGACGCGGAAGATGCCCAGCATGGTGATGTCTGTGGACATGGCTGCACCCAGGGAAGCCACCACGTGCAAAGCGGTGGCCAGGATCAACGGCATGCGGCGGCCGAACTTGTCGCTGAACGGGCCCACGACGAGTTGGCCGGCGGCAAAGCCGATGGTGGTTGCCGTGAGGGTCAGCTGGACGGCAGTGGCGCTGACATTGAGTTCCTTGCCAATGATGGGGAACGCCGGCAGGTACAGGTCGATGGTGAAGGGGCCCAGTGCGGTCAAAAGACCCAGGACGAGGACGTAGATGAGTTTTTGCCGGCGGGAAAGGCTGTCGCCGGGGTGGATGATCGGGGTCAAGATAGAAAAATCCTAGGTACCTGGTAGGGCGGTCAAGAAAAACGGCGGGCCCGCACCTGGTGCAATGGACCGCCTGTTTGCTTATGTTATGTGTTTATGTGGCACGCTGGGAACGGACCTGAGGATCTGGGAATGCCCCGCACAGGTCGACAACGCACGGACAGCGGTTACTATTCCAAACTTTGGGAGAAACCAACGTCCGGGTTGAATGGTAATTTTATGTTTACGGCAGCGCCATAGGAATAGGGCGCACAAAGATTTCGGGTTCCCTTCCAATGGGCGGCGAAACCAAATGATGGAGGCGGTCTCAATGACAAGTGCGCTAAAAGAAGTGCACGTCGAGGCGGACGAACAGTCGGCGGCACACGGATCGACGCTGGTTTCCGCGCTAAAGACAACCACCCGGCTGGTGCCCCGCCAGGTCACTGACGAACTTGAGCTGGCAAAACTGGAGCTGGGGCACAAAAAGGACCGGCTTGGCGGGGTGGCCATTTATGCAGCCCTCGCCTTGGTGTTTGTGACGCTGTTGGTCATTGCGCTGGTGGTCGCCGCGATTGCCGGGCTGGCCACCATCATGCCGCTGTGGCTTTCGGCGCTGCTGGTCAGCGCGGCCTTGCTGGTGCTCATCGGCCTCAGCGCACTCATCACCTACCGGAAATTCAAGTCGTTGCTCCCGCTGCTTCCGGAAAACGCATGGCGTGGCATTCGGCACGATCTTGGCATCCTTCGCGAGGGCCGCGACTTTGACCCCGCAACACTCATTCCCGAGAAGCTGAGCAAGGCTGAGCGGAAGGCCAAGAAGGCCGAAGCCGAGGCCGCCACCGCGAAGGCACAGGCCGAGCGCGAGGCGAAGGCGGCCGAACACGGCCCCAAGGCCAGTGAGACTGAACTGATCAAACGCACGGCCACCCGGCGCGAACACTTGGTGGCCCTCCGCGAAGAAGTTCTGGACCAGGCCGATGTGAAGAAGCAGGCCGGCCATTTCCTGGACGTGGCCAAGGTCCGTGCCCAGGAGACTGTCTCGTCGGCGGCCGCCACCGCAGCACGCCACGGCGTTGAAACGCTCAAAGAGCGATGGAAACCACTGACCGTCCTCGCCGTGTCGGCAACGGCATGCGTGATCCTGCTGCGAAAGTTGTTCAAGAAGTAAACCCTTGAACAGCCCGCCGGATCCCGGCGCCGGTTCAACCCAATCCCGTGGAGAGGTGACACGCATGCAAGCCGGACCAGGCACGCCTGTGGGCAACCCGGGCGCCATCGTCACCGTTCCCAACGTCATCACGGTGGTTAGGTTTTTGGGAACGCCCCTGTTTGTCTGGCTGGTCCTGGCCCGCCACGAGTATGGCTGGGGTGTCTTCGTCCTCGCCATGATGGGCTGCACCGATTGGATTGACGGGTTTGTGGCCCGCAAACTGAATCAAACGTCCCAGCTCGGCCGCATCATGGATCCGCTGGCCGACCGAGTGGCCCTGGTCGCCGTCATCATCACGATGGTCATTGCCGGCATCCTGCCCCTGTGGTTGTTGTTGCTGTTGCTGATTCCCGACGTCGTGCTGCTTTCGTTCACGATTTTCCTGTTTCACGGGGACGCGGATCTGAAGGTGACCATGGTGGGCAAGACGCGCACGGCCGCGTTGATGATCGGCACGCCCATGCTGCTGCTGGCCAAGGCTCTCGACTCGGACTTCACCACCGTTTTGGCATGGGTGTTCCTGGGTGTCGGCATGGTGTTGCACGTCTTTGCCTTCTTCCACTATTTCCGTGCATTGCTTGCCAAGCACAGGGAACTGCACCACCCGGCGTCGCGCCCTGAAACCGGTCGCCCGTGATGTGGCTCGCCGTCGCCTGTGCCGTGGCCGGGGCGTTCTTCCTGGCCTTCGGCGCCCAGCGCCAGGGCAGTGCCGTGCAAAACAACACCGGTGGCCTGGCCCTGGGTGGTTCCGGGTTCATGCGCCTGTTGCGCAACCCTCGCTGGGTGTTGGGCCTGGTGCTTCTGGGGGCCGGCATGGCCATGAACGTGGTGGCACTGACCTTGGGCACACTGACCGTCATCCAGCCTATTGGCGCCATAGCCCTCGTGATCACCACCATCGTCAACTCCCGCGACCAAGGCATCCGCCTCAACCGCGCCACAGTGGTGGCCATCTCCGCCTGCGTCACCGGCAGCGCGCTTTTCGTACTGATGGCGGTCAATGTGGTGCGGGAAAATACCCATGTGACCACCCAGGAGGAGCTGACGGTGGTGCTGATGCTCGCCGTCGTCGTCATCATTTTTGGCGGCTCGCTGGTGATGTTCAAGCACCGGCTCAAGGCCTTCTTTTACATTCTCGGCGCCGGCGTCCTCTTTGGTTTTGTGGCCGTGCTGACCCGTATCATCTCCAAACAGGTCTTTGACCCGAACGGGCTGTTCCTGCTCAACGTCCAGTGGTATTCGGTCATCGCCATTGCCGTGGCAGGTGGGCTGGGCAGCTGGTTTGTCCAGAGCGCCTACGCCAGCGGACCGCCCGACCTGGTGATTGCGGGGCTGACGGTCATTGACCCGATGATCGGCATCGCCATCGGCATCACCATCCTCGGTGAGCTTCGCCCCGATGTGCCGCCGGTGGTTGCGATATCCATGGCTGGGGCGGCTTTGCTTGCTATCGTGGGTGTGGTTGCCTTGTCGCGTCACCATCCAGACGTGGTGAAGCGGCGTGCAGACGCCAAGAGGGAGCAGCGCAAGTAGCTTCCGCCAACAATTTTTCCTCCAGCCCATGCGGGAGAGCAACAAGTTCGACGGCGCCGGGAGCCTGAGCGGTTTCCTTGCGTTGGGGCGTCGGTGAGGGCCGGTCGCCATCAAATCCACCAGGAGTTTTATTCGTGACACCCACACCGAGCGAGAGCTCGAACAAGCCGCTGACCATTTTGATTGCAGCCGACACCTACCCCCCGCACATCAACGGTGCCGCGCAGTTCTCCTTTAGGTTGGCCACGGGCATGACCGCACGCGGCCATGACGTGCACGTGATGGCGTGCCGTGCGG
>JBAUMA010000101.1:0-1508 GCA_049578485.1 Specibacter sp. | reverse complement strand
CCCTTTGGTCGAAACTGATGGTTTTATCATAGCCGATAATCTGCTGTTTTTCAAATTAAAATGATTATCAACTGAAAATCATTCGCTTTAGAATGATTTTAATGTACGAATGTGCCAATGCTGAATCGCCATGATCGTTTTGGCATCGACAATCGTCCCGTCTGCGACAAGTTCAAGTGCCCGTTCAAGCGTCAACGTCTGGTTTTCCAAGAATTCATCCGGATCCAGTTGGCGTTGCCCCGCAGTCAAACCCGTTGCTTCATAAATATGTACGCGTTCGCTGCAAAAACCGGGTGCTCCGTAAAAATCAAACACATGCGTCAGCTCATCTGCCGCGTATCCGGTCTCTTCCTTCAATTCACGTCCTGCGCACTCTTCCGGATTTTCCCCTTTTTCCAGTTTTCCGGCCGGGATTTCAATCGATAATTGTTCAAACGCTTTCCGGTACTGCTCGACGACTAACAAATCTCCCTTTTCGTCAAACGCAATGATTGCGACTGCGCCGTTATGATAGACCAATTCGCGGACAGATGTATTACCGTTCGGAAGACTGACGACATGTTTCTCGACGTTAAAGACTTTTCCTTCATAAATAACTTCCCGCTCTAATGTTTTTTCTTCCATCATAGACACCTCTTCTAATCGAATTTCTTCTCTTTCACAGTATGCCTGTTTTTCGATTCCCGTTGCAAGTCTGTTTCCTTTTCCGACGGAATGCCCATTCCTTACAAATCCACCCGGGAACAACCTGGATCAAATATGCTAAACTGATACACAGTAGCACTAGTCGAAAGAAATGAGGGATTGATATGACACTAGGTTTAGGTACGATGACGATTTTAAAACGGGGTCAAGAGGAAGCAACCGAAATACTCCGGACAGCGCTCGACGAAGGCATCGTCCACTTCGATACAGCAGATGTCTATGCCAACGGCGCAGTCGAGTCACTGATTGGACAGACTTTCTCACCGGAAGATCGCAGCCGGATGTTTTTGGCGTCAAAAGGCGGAAACCGGATGAATGATACAGGGACCGGCTGGACGTGGGACCCGAGCTACGACTATCTGAAAAAAGCGTGTATGGAGAGTCTGAACCGTCTCGAAACACCGTATCTCGACCTCTATTATGTCCATGGCGGAACGATGGACGATGATTTGGACGCTTCGATTCGTGCCATGAAAGACTTGCAGGAAGAAGGACGGATCAAAGAATACGGCCTCTCGTCACTCCGTCCAAACGTCATCAACTATTGGCTTGACCATAGTGATTTCAGTTATTTGATGACTCCTTATTCTCTGCTCGACCGACGGATTGAAGAGTTGTTGCCGCGACTTCAAGAGCGAAACATTAAACTCGTTGCCCGCGGACCGCTCGCCAAAGGTCTTCTGACGACAGAGAGCATGTCTAGTCTTCAATCGGTCGACCGGTTCGAACAGTACGATAAGGAACAGCTGGAACACATTTTATCGACATTACAGGACTATCCCCTTCCGGCCATGGCACTGCAG
>JBAUMA010000100.1:0-2267 GCA_049578485.1 Specibacter sp. | reverse complement strand
CTGTCCGCGTGGACAGCACCTTCAATGTAGATTGCGGTCAGCAGGACAAAGACGTAGGCCTGCAGGACCATAATCAAGGCTTCGAGCATGTACATGGCGACAGAGCCGACCAGTACCAGAATGGAGGTTCCCTGCAGCAGGATGCTTTCCTGCTGGATGAGGAATTCAATGCCGGAGCCGGCGATCATGACGATCAAGTGGCCGGCCAGCATTGTTGCGAAGAGTCGCAGGCTGTGGGTCATGGGGCGAACCACGAAGTTGGAGATGATCTCGATCGGGACCACCAGCGGCAGGATGTACCACGGCACACCCGAGGGCACGACTGCCAGTTTGAAGTAGCGCAGGCCGTTGACCTTGATGCCAACACCGATCCAGGTCACGTAGACCAAGGCGGCCAAGACGTAGGCACCCGATACATGCGAGAAGCTGGGCAGCTGGATGAAAGGGATGGCGCCGAAGAGGTTGTTCAACAGGATGAAGAAGAACAGCGCAAACAGCAGCGGCACAAACTTCTTGTAGTCCTTGGCGCCGATGACATCCTTGGCCACGGAGTTGCGGACAAAGCCGTAACCCATTTCGCCGATGAACTGCAACTTGCCGGGGACGAGCTTGCCCTTGCGGGCCGCCGCCAGGAAGAACCAGGCGATGATCACGACCGACAGCAGCACCAGCAGCATCTGCTTGTTGAATTCAAAACCACCGATAGTGAAGAACGGGGTTAGGTGGGTTTCGACGCTGGGCGGGGTGAAGCTTCCACCATCTTGGGCGGGGAGCGTAAGCGCGATCAACGCGTTTCCTCTCTGCAGAGTCCGTAATTGGGCTGAGTTTCAGGAGCTGGGGCGACAATTGCCCCGGAGCCCCCAACGTTATTGAAAAATTTTGGTATCACTGTTGCTCGTTCCCATCACCTGTGGGGCCGGATGTTCGTCCATCCGAGCTTTTGGTGTGGGCCGTTCTAAAGCGGCGGGCAAAGGACAGATAGAACCCGCCGGCGAGACCGATGAACGCCCCAGCCAGAACTATCCAATGCGTTCCGAGCAAAATATCCAATACCCACCCTATCAAACTCCAGACCACGATTCCGCCAATAATGTAGCTAAAGACGATCATTCCGGAGTTGTAGCCACCATTGTCATCGGTGTTGTTGGGGTTGCCTGAGGCGGCCGAATACTGGTGTGGGCCCTTGGGTTTGCCGCTCACGGGACACCCCTCTCGGGTGCCTCGGAAGTGGGCGCAACCGGGTCGTTGTAAAGCTGAAGGCGCTGCCGGCTGAAGGTGACCACCTCGGCGGCCTGCCACAGTAGCACCACGACGACGCCGGCCGTGGCGAACCATGGCCCGTTCAGCCAGCTTGGCGCACCCAGGGTGAACAAGATGACGGCAAAGCCAACCACCTTGACCAGATAGGTGATCATGAAGACGCCAATTGCCCCGGAGGGGTTCTTTTTCCCGTAAATGTGGCCCACCAGCAGGCTGAGGCCAAAGAAGGCCACCACCACCAGCGCGCCCAGGGCGACACTGCCCACTCCGGGCCAGCCGGTGATGATCAGGGCCAGTACGGCAAGCACGACCACCGCGGCGGCGGACACCAGAAGACACATTTTAAGGATGTTCAGCCAAGGGGTTGCCGAGGCCTCGGAGACCTCAACGTGACCCCGCGCTACGCCGCGTGCGGCACTCTTGTCCTTCATGGAAACTCTTTTCAGCAGAGGCTTTTTCCGTACGAAAGCCAATGAAACGTTAGGGCGTAAATCGCCAATAGCAATTCTACATGAGATAGAACTGTGCACCTACAAGGCGATCACCGCCCTCACCGGCTGTGCTACCCCCCAGCGGCCTTTTGGGCCTTCCTGCGGAAGTGGCGCTGGAACAAGGTGGGCGTGCGCAGGTAAAGCAATACCACCAAAACACATAGTGCCGTGGCCGAAATTTGAACGATATCGCTGCCCCGGGCGGCAATGATTCCCAGAACGCCGACCGCAATGGTAGCCATGCACACCACGCCCGTGGCCTGAAGGTGGCTCAAACCCACAATATTCAGGCGCTGGTAGACGTGCTGGCGGTGGGAGGCGTACCACCGCTCCCCCGCCAGCAACCTGCGCAGGAACGTGACAAAAGTATCCACCAGGTAAATCAAAACCGGCGAGAACACGTATTCCACCGGGACATGGGAAAGGAAAGCCGCCATGGCGGTCACCGAGATCGAGGCCCCCAGCAAATAACTTCCGACGTCGCCCAGGAAGACCTTGTTCCGGCCAAGGTTCCAC
>JBAUMA010000099.1:0-9537 GCA_049578485.1 Specibacter sp. | reverse complement strand
CCCCCGATAAGTTCCACTTCGGTGACGTCGGCACGGCGCCGGGACGGCAGGAAACCTTGAAGGGCATCCAGCCACGCCGGGAAATTCTCCAGGTGGACATCGTGCCCCGCCAGTTGAACGTCTACGCGCCGGGTGCCGGGGCGGTGCCCGGTAAATGCATCCTTTTGGGCGTTGGTGAACATGCCGCGGCCGCCATACACCGCAAGGGTAGGCGCCTGCACCGCCCCCCATTCCCGCCAACGGGGTGCGGCCAGGGTGCCCAGGCATCCGGCCATGATGTCGGCATCAAATCGGGGCCACAGCCCATCCGGCTTTTCTTCCAAATCGTCCAGCCAGGCCACGGCCAGGGGGGATTCCCCCAGGAACATGCGCGCCGCTGCCCTGTCACGGAACGGCACTGGCCAGGCGGCAAAGTATTCGGAAACTTCGGAGGCCTGGTGCGGGTCCGATCCACCGGCGTCGCACTCCAAAAGGACCAGCGATTCCACCAGTTCGGGCCGTGCGGCCGCAGTCAACATAGCGGTGTGGGCGCCCATGGACTGCCCCACCAGGTGCACCGGCCGACCCGGGCTGAGACGTTCAATGAGGGCGACAACGTCCGCCACGTAGGCCTCGCGGGAGACGTCGTCCGGGCGACGGGTGCTCTGCCCATGGCCGCGCTGGTCCAGGGCCACCACCCGGTGGTTCCGGGCCAAGGCGTCAAGGGTCGGCACAAATTCGCGGGAAGTGCCGGCCAAACCGTGCAGCAACACCACCATGGGCCCGAATCCGGCAGCCAGATAGTGCAGCCTGACGCCATCCCCTGTCATGAAGAACGCTGAAGTTGGCATGGGAACAGTGTGCCGGACGCCGGAGGACAAAGGGTAATTCCCACTATTGCCGCTGCCCTGATTCCTATGGTTAACAAGAAATTCCAAGGGACAATGTCGATTCAGCGGCGGTAGCCTAACTTTTCCCTTGCGGGCTGTCTTCGACGGGCGTATACCGAAACCATAACTATTCCCCTTCTGAGGTGGCTACTGTGGCTATTAGATTGCGCATGCTCGGACGATTCATGGCTTTTCTCGTGTTCATCGTGGCAGTGGCCATGATGTGGGGTCCCGCGTCGGGCGCCTCCGCCGGCTCGGGAGGGCCGCTCGGATCTCCTCCCGGCGCGCAGGCGGTGCCCCTGCACGGATCCAGCCTGGTCCACATCACGGGACCCAACGTTGCCCCCACCGACACCGCGTGCCGGGCACAGATTGGGGTGCCCTGCTACAGCCCGCAGGAGATCCGCCAGGCGTACGGGCTGACGCCACTCATCAACGCCGGATTCACCGGTGCCGGCCAGACCATCGTCATTGTCGACTCGTTTGGCAGTCCCACCCTCGAGGCCGACCTGGCAACCTTTGATGCCGACTTTGGCCTGCCGGCACCGCCCAGCCTGAAAGTGCTGGCACCCCTGGGTTCCGTCCCGTTTGACCCCAACAACCAGGACATGCTCGGTTGGGCCGAGGAGACCTCCCTCGACGTCCAGTGGGCCCACGCCATGGCACCTGCCGCAAGCATCGTGGTCATGACCAGCCCGGTCTCGGAAACTGAAGGCGTGCAGGGCCTGCCGGAGTTCTTGCAGCTTGAGCAGTACGCCGTCAACCACAACCTGGGCAAGATCGTCTCCCAAAGCTGGGCCGCCACCGAGGATTCGCTCATGACCCCCGCCGGCAAGGCACTCATGGCACAGTTCAACAACTTCTACCGCTCGGCCACACTGCGCGGGGTGACGTTCCTGGGGTCCACGGGCGATTCCGGCACGGCCAACCCCGGCGTTGACAACGTCGATTTCCCGTACCCCACGGTGAACTTCCCGGCCATTTCGCCGTGGGTCACCGCCGTGGGAGGCACCAGCCTGCAGGCGACCACGACGGGCGTTTATCAAAGTGAGACGACCTGGAACGATGGCCTTGGTTCGGCCACCGGTGGCGGCGTCAGCAGGTACACCCCGGAGCCGCTTTACCAGTGGCTGTTGCCCAAGGCGGACCAGCGGTTGCTGGCAGGTCACCGTGCCATCCCCGACATTGCCTTCAACGCCGATCCCGACACGGGCGTCCTGGTCCATCTGGGCTTCCTGGGGGCCGGCAACAACGGCTACTACATTTTCGGCGGCACCAGTGAGGGCTCTCCGGCCTGGGCCGGCGTCGTAGCCGATTTGAACCAGCGGGCGGGATTCCCCCTGGGCTTCCTGAACCCCACCCTGTATGCCCTGGGTGCAGCGAAGCTGCTGTACCCCTCGGTACTCAATGACGTCACGACAGGCAACAACGCGCAGCCCCCGATCGCCGGATACAACGCAACACCGGGCTGGGATGCCACCACCGGGTGGGGCACTCCTCATTTGAACAAGTTTGCCGACTCGTTCATCCGCCAGGCGGCCCGCACGGCCGGCGCAAACACTCAATAAAACAGCGGACCGCAAGCCTTCCCCGGCCGGGCACTGAATTTCCGGCCGGGGTGGCTTACGTCTGAGGGGAGAATCCGGCAATGCCCGCCAAGTAGGCGGCATCGGAAGCGTAAAAGTCGGCGTCGGCCAGCAACTCCGGTTTCCCCAACTCCTCGGCCTTGGACCGGGAAAAGTCCGCCAAATCATGCAGGCGGATGATGGCGGCCCGGAGCACGTCCTCCCAGGAGTCGGAAGATCCGTATGCGTCAAGGATCAGTTGCACCCGCGCCCGAGCCTGGTCCATCCCCGGCGCGCCCGACGGCGTTACTTCGGTCAGCGGCACGGCGCGGGTTGCGAAGTAGGCAAGGTCCCACAGCCGGGGACCGGGCGAACACATGTCAAAGTCAATGGCGCCGACCATGGCGCCGTCGCGGAAAACCAGGTTGTGCGGTGAGAAATCGTTGTGGCAAATGACCTCGGCGGGAACCTTGGCCGGGGACTGCCACACCGCGCCGTCAAGGCTGAATCCGATGCTCGCATCGTGCAGGGCCCTCAGCCGCCGGGCGCCGTCGACCAGCAGTTTTTCCTGCCACACCCACCCCGGCAGCGGGTACAACGGCACCACGCCGTCAAGGAAGCTCAACCGTTCCCGGCCGTCCTCCACGCCCAAGGGTGCGGGAATCCAACCGATCCCGGCACGCCGCAGGTATCTGAGGTAGCGGTGCACCGTGGGCGTCCACGGTCCCGCAGTGCGCAGCACGGTTCCGCCGTCGCGCTCCACGGCGTTCATGTTGCCGCCGGACAGCAGTTCACCCAAGCGAGGGGTTCTCCAGGACAAACAGTTCGCATTTGGCGTTGTAGTACTTCCTGGACTGGCCCTGGTGTTCCATACCAATGCGGCGGCACACGCTTTGTGAGGCCTCGTTGGCCGGGTTGGTTACGGCCACCACGCGCTCAAGGCCGTTGGCGAAGGCATGGTCGAGCACGGCGGCGGCCGCTTCCGAGGCAAAGCCGCTGCCCCAGTGGTCCGGGTGCAGGTGCCAGCCGATTTCGACGTCGTCGGAAGGTTCCAGCGGCTCCTCGCCCGAGGCCGGGATGGGCTTGAGCAACAGCGTGCCGACCACGGCATTGTCTTCTTTTCTGGTGACGGCCCAGATTCCGTGGACGGGGTGCTCCAGCGCCTTGAAGCGTTGCACCCGCTCCACGGCCTCCGTGCGGCTTTCCATGACGCGCGGCTCGGTGCCGATGAACCTCTGCACCACCCAGCGGGAGTACAGGTCGAAGACGAAATCCACGTCGGTTTCTTCCCAGGGGCGCAGCAACAATCGTTCGGTTGTAATGTTCTCCATCAACCCATTCTGCACGGTGGACGGCGGCCGCGCCGCGTGCGCGGGCAACCACGGACGTAATAAAACCCGCCGCACCCCAACCACGAGAGCCAAATTTCCCGGCATTATGCCCGTGCATGCCGGCTTTGGCACAATGGGGGCAACGTGAAGCCCAGGAGTAGGAACCCCATGACTTTTAGACCCACAGTGAACAGTGTCCCCCTTGCTGCCGACGGGATTGGCAGGCGGCATGCCGCAACCTGACGGGGGCGAACTCCGCTTCAACGACGAGTACGTCCGGGAGACGGTTTCTGCGGTCCTGGACGCCGGAACGCTGCCGGTGATCGTCCAGGCCGGGCACCCCGTACTGCGGGCGCAGGCGCTGCCTTACACGGGACAACTCCCCGCGGGGCAGCTGGATCAGCTGATCGCCCTGATGCGCGACACCATGCATGCCGCCCCCGGTGTGGGCCTGGCGGCACCCCAGATCGGCATCCCGTTGCAGTTGGCCGTGCTCGAGGACCTCTATGAGGTGCCGGCGGAGAATGCCTTGGTGCGCGATCGAAAGCCCCTGGAATTCTTCGCCATCCTCAACCCGCGGTACACGCCGGTGGATCCCCGGACGGTGGCGCACTACGAGGGCTGCCTGTCCTTGTCCGGCTGGCAGGCCGTGGTGGACCGTGCGGCCACGGTTGAGCTGGCCTACGACGACGAACACGGCACCCCCCATGCCCGCAGCTTCACCGGGTGGCAGGCGCGCATAGTCCAGCACGAAACCGACCACCTCGCCGGCACCATCTACCTCGACAAGGCGTACACGCGCTCCCTGACCTCGGACGCCGAGTACGCCACCAACTGGGCCCGCCCGGACGTTGCCGAGGCCAGGGCCGCCCTTCGCTTCTAGGCGCCGGCCGCGGCCGCGACCGGGCCGGCGGCCTAGGATGTAGGCATGGAAAACAGTGCACTCGACGCCCTCATCTGCCCGGTCTGCGGACTTGAGTTCATGGACGTGCTCCCCGGCGAGACGGCGCTGAAGTGCATCGACGGCCACAGTTTTGACATTGCCAGGCAGGGATACGCCAACTTGCTGACCGGCCCGGGCACGAAGTTCGCCCAGGATTCGGCCGACATGGTCGGCGCCAGGGACGACTTCCTGGACGCCGGCCACTACCGGCCCCTGGCAAGGGGCCTCGCGGACGCCGTTTCCGAAGTACTGGAGGGCGGGCGGAGCGCCGGGCACCCCCACCGCCCCCTTATCCTCGACGCCGGCACCGGCACGGGCTATTACCTGCAGGAAATCCTGGCCCGGGTCGACAGCGGCCCTGCCGGCGCACCTGCCGTCGACTCAGTCGGGCTGGACATCTCCAAATTCGCCCTGCGCCGCGCGGCGCGGCGAAATCCCGGAACCGCCAACCTCGTGTGGGACCTGTGGCGCCCGTTGCCGTTGGCGGCCGGCCGGGCCGACGTGGTGCTGGTTATCTTTGCCCCGCGCAACGCCGCTGAATTTGCCCGGGTGCTAAGGCCGGAGGGCCGGCTGCTGGTTGTCACGCCCCGGCAGGGGCATTTGGCCCAGATTGCCCGCCGGGCAGGCATGCTGGGCATCCAGCCCGAGAAGGAAGCGGCATTGGCATCCTCGATGGAGGGCCACTTCCGCCGGGAGGGCAGCCGCGCGGTGACCATTGAGCTGGAGCTCTCACGCACCGACGTGCGCAACGTGGCACTCATGGGCCCGGCCGGACACCACCTGGATGCCGACAAGCTGGCCGCCGCAGTGGAGGGACTGCCGGGGACCACCGTGGCCACGGCCGAATTCACGATCTCCACCTTCGCTCCCCTGCCCAGGCCGTGACCCGTGCGCCGCGGCACGCAATGCCTAGTCTGATGCGGCCGGCTGCGGGCGTGCCGGGTTGCCAAGCCCGACCATGCGCGCCTTGGGGTTCTTGGCGTGCAGGTCCACGCGAAGCCACTTCAGGGTCAGCTGGGTCAACGGCCCAACACCCAACGCGAACGCCGCGGTGCCGGCACCAACCACCCCGCCCATCAGGAAGCCCACCACAACCACCGTCAGCTCAATGGCGGTGCGGATCATCCAGACGGGCCTGCCCGTGACCCTGACCAGTCCGGTCATGAGCCCGTCGCGCGGTCCGGGACCCAGGCCGGCACCAATGTACAGGGCCGTGGCAAACGCCAGCATGCACAAGCCGGCCGCAAACAACGCGCCCTGCGCCACAAGGTGGTCCGGTTGCGGAATGAGGGACAGTCCAAGGTCGGCGAAGAGGCCCACCAGGAGGGCGTTGGCGAAGGTGCCAAAACGCGGCATCTGCTTCAACGGGATCCAAAACAACAGCACGATCGCGCTGATGATCACGGTGCACCAGCCAAAGGAGATGCCCGTGGTCCGGGAGGCGCCCTGGGCAAAGACGTCCCACGGGGAGGCGCCAATGTTGCCGCGGATCATCAGGGCAATGGCCACTCCGTAGAGGAAGAGGCCCACAAAGAGCCGGACAAGGCGGACGGGCAGGTTCTGGGTTGCCAGGAAGCGGTGCATTCCTTAAGTCTAGGCAAACTGGACTTATGCAATAGAGCCAATTCGCCTAAGGTGGCTTTATGAATACCTTTGTCACTGGCCGCCGCCTGGCTCGCGAACTTGGCGAATGGCGCTCCGCTGGGCCTGCCTACCGGGCGTTGGCGGACAGGATCCGGGTGCTCCTGATGGACGGGCGCCTCTCCAGCGGGGCCAGGCTGCCGGCCGAGCGGGAACTCAGCAACGCCTTGGACCTGAGCCGCACCACCGTTGCCGCCGCCTATTCGAAGCTGCGCGACGACGGCTACCTCGCCAGCGTCCGGGGCTCGGGAAGCACCTTGATCCTGCCCGGGCGGGAGCGTGGGGAACACGCCGTTCATCAGGGCCTGTCGCTGGACTTCACCAAGGCCACCGCACCCGCCTATCCCGGCCTGGCCGCAGCCTATGCCGCAGCGGCCGAGGAAATACCGGCCTACCTGGGACGCGACGGCTTCGATATGGTGGGCCTGCCGGACCTCCGTGAAGCCATCGCCCAGGACTACCGGGACCGCGGCCTGCCAACATCGGCGGACCAGGTCATGGTCACCATTGGGGCCCAGCACGCCCTGAACCTTGTCACCCGCACCCTGTACTCTCCCGGCGAACGAATCATGGTCGAGCAACCCACCTACCCCCATGCCTTGGACACCTTTGCCTCGCTTGGCGCCCGGATCCTGGCCGTGCCGGTGCGCCAGGAAGGCGGCTGGGACCTGCCCGAAGCACTCCTGCAGATCCGGCGGGCAGCCCCCAGCATGGCGTTCCTGATGCCCGACTTCCACAACCCCACGGGCATGAGCATGTCCATCCACGAACGCGAATACCTGGCCGCCGCGGCACAACGCGAGGGCACCGTGCTGGTGGCGGATGAGACCACGGCCATGCTGGACATCAGCCGCGGTGCGCTGCCTCCCCTGGCCTGCTTCTCCCCCAACGTCGTCACGCTTGGTTCGTTGGGAAAGATTGCCTGGGGCGGTTTGCGCATCGGCTGGATCCGCGCCTCGCGGGACGTCCTGGCCAGGCTCCTGCGCAACCGGCCGTCGTCGGACTTGGGCACGCCCTTGTTTGAACAATTGGTGGCCACCACGCTGGTTCGCGACATGGCGTTGCTGACGGCAAGTCGCAGCCGTGAACTCAGGCACGGGCGGGACACCCTGGTGCGCCTGCTCGGCGATCAGCTCCCCCACTGGCAGGTCAACGTCCCCGACGGCGGGCTGACGTTGTGGATCAACACGGAGGGCATCTCCACCTCGGCTTTGGCGCTGGCGGCACGCACGGAGGGCCTGGGCCTGGTGCCCGGTCCAAGGTTCGGCCTGGACGGTGCCTTTGAGAGGTTCCTGCGCCTGCCGTTTTGCTACAGTGACGAGCAATTGCGCGACGGCGTGGCGATCCTTGGGCGAATCAGTTCCCAAGTGGGTTCGGACCCGCTAAGAATGCCGCTGCAGGCGGTGATCTAACAGGCTATTCACGGCAACACGTAGTAGGCTCGTGTGTACGTTAAGTCACAAAGGGGGACTCAATGATCGATTGGATTAATGACTTTGGCTGGATCATCTGGCTGACAGTGTTCTTGCTGCTGGCCGTTGCTGAAATGCTGACGTTGAACCTGTATTTCATCTTAATGTCCGTGGGTGCATTGGCCGCCTTGGTGACCTTCCTCTTCCACGGCGAACTGTGGCTCCAAATCGTCATCTTCTGTGTTGTCGCCCTTGCCACCACGGTGTTGATCAGGCCGCTGGCCTTGAAGCACCTGCAGCGCGGCCCGGCAGACCAGCTCTCCAATGTTGACCGGCTCATCGGCCACCACGCGGTGGTTCTAGAGGCCGTCAGCACCACGGGGGGCCTGGTGAAGATCGGCGGCGACGTGTGGACAGCACGCGTCCGCGGTGGTTCGCAGATCCCGGCCGGCACGGCCGTGGAGGTGTCCGCCATCGACGGGGCCACCGCCATCATCTGCTTCCCCAATGCCCACAAGCCGACGGGAACCGCCACCACAACAGCCTAGGCACTACACGTGCTGGGCCGTTGAGTGTACTTTCCTGTGCCAAAAGGCGTATGGAACGCAAGATTCTTCACACAGAAAAGAGGGGATTTCATGGGAGACGCAGGAACAATCGTTTGGCTGTTCGTTGTATTGGTCTTGTTGATTTTCGTTGTCATAGTGCTCGTCCGTTCCGTCCGGATCATCCCGCAGGCACGCGCCGGCGTCGTTGAACGACTCGGCAAGTACCAGCGCACGCTCAATCCCGGGCTGACGGTCCTGATTCCGTTCGTCGACCGGTTGCTGCCGCTGCTGGACTTGCGTGAGCAAGTGGTGTCCTTCCCGCCGCAGCCTGTCATCACCGAGGACAACCTCGTGGTCTCCATTGACACGGTGGTGTACTTCCAGGTCACTGATCCTCGGGCGGCCACCTACGAGATCGCGAACTACATCCAGGCCGTGGAACAGCTGACCACCACCACGCTCCGTAACGTGGTCGGTGGCTTGAACCTTGAAGAGGCGCTGACCTCGCGTGACCAGATCAACGGTCAGCTGCGCGGCGTGCTCGACGAGGCCACGGGACGCTGGGGCATCCGCGTCAGCCGTGTGGAACTCAAGGCGATCGATCCGCCCCTGTCCATCCAGGACTCCATGGAGAAGCAGATGCGTGCAGAGCGTGACCGCCGCGCTGCCATCCTGACGGCCGAGGGCACCAAGCAGTCCGCCATTTTGACTGCCGAAGGCGAACGCCAATCCTCCATCCTGAAGGCCGAGGGTGACGCCAAGGCGGCCATCCTGCGGGCCGACGGTGAATCCCAGGCGATCCAGAAGGTCTTTGACGCCATCCACAAGGGAAATCCCACCCAGAAGTTGCTGGCATACCAGTACCTGCAGACGCTGCCCAAGATCGCCTCCGGTTCCTCGAACAAGCTGTGGATCATCCCCAGCGAAGTCGGCGAGGCACTGAAGGGAATCGGCAACGTCCTGGGCAACACCGTGGCAGATACCGACGACGCCGCGGATGTGGCCAAGGACTCGATGCCCTAACCCGCACGTCAACTGCATAAAGATCGCGGCCAAGCACGTATAATAGGTGCTTGGCCGCGCGGCGTTTTCCCCGGCCAATTTTTTACGTGTGGCGGGGTCCGGCGGAACATCCGCACCCCGAAATGCGTTGAAGCAATGAGAACTATGGAATCGGCCGGCCCCCGCTGAGGGTCGTCCGGCACCAAAACGGCCAGTACTTGCAAGT
>JBAUMA010000098.1:0-2587 GCA_049578485.1 Specibacter sp. | reverse complement strand
CCTGTGCCCTGGCCCTGGCCGGCTGCGTGCCCGCCGCCGCGCCCGCCACCGGCAGCGGCTCCTCGCCGCAGGCCGTTCCCAGCAGCGGAACACCCGTGCGCGTCGGCAAGGTCTCCGAAATACCGGTTGGCACCACGGCCACGGGCGCGGCCAACGGCGTGAATGTGGTGATCTTCCGCCCCGATGAGAAAACGGTGCTGGCCTACAGCGACGTCTGTACGCACGCGGGGTGCCAAGTGGCGCCTTCCGGCACCGAGTTCAAATGTCCGTGCCACGGCTCCATCTTCAAGGGAGCCGACGGCACGGTGGTCTCCGGGCCGGCAAAGATGGCACTGCCCCGTTTTGCCGCCGCGATCGACGGCGAGTGGATCACTGTCAGTGTCTGATTCCTTTGCAGCCGCCGATTCCTCGGTGCTTCTGGGCAGCGTGGTGATTCGGCCGGTGGCCGAGTCCGACGCCGGGGCCCTGTCCGCCGCCTATGTGCGCAACCGGGACTTCCTGCAACCGTGGGAGCCGGTGCGGCCCGAAAGCTTCTATACTCCCGCAGGGCAGCAAGCCCTCGCGGCAAGGGCCGTGGCCGAGCAGGCCGCCGGGCGCAGCATTTACTGGGTTCTTTTTGAAGGCACTGAAGTGGTGGGACGCATTTCGCTGACCGACATTGTGCGCGGTGCCTTCCAAAACGGCCACCTGGGTTATTGGATGGCCGAACACTGGCAAGGCCGCGGGCTGGCCACGGCAGCCGCCCGCTTTGCCTGTTCGGCGGGTGCCGCCTTGGGCCTCCACCGGATTCAGGCCGGGACCTTGGTCCACAACATTGCTTCCCAAACGGTGCTCGGCCACAACGGATTTATCAGGATTGGGCTGGCCGAAAACTACATTCGCATCAACGGTTTTTGGCAGGATCACGTGCTGTTCCAGAAGATCTTGTCCGACTGATTCCTCCACACACTGGCTGTGAGGGTGGGTTGTCCACGGATTCTCCCTTCGGGGTTGGTGGTGGGTGGTGGAGGCCGGTGTCCGGATTGAGAATAGAGGTAGCAAAACAATTGAAGCTACTCACATATCTATTCTCTTTGGGTGGCGATTTCCTGGGCGGGTGATGGGCATGGCGGCACCGGAGTGGTTGGATACCTCCCGCGTCACCACCGCTGCGGACAGTCCCTCCCGGGAGCCGGGCGACATGGCGGACCCTCAATCCTCGCTTCAACTTGGGGCCCCGGGGTTGACTTTCAACCCTTCCGCCGACAGCCACGGTTCCCCCGTGGACTGCGGCACCCTGGTCGCGGCGGCACAGGCATTGGCAGCTGAATGCTCGGCGTTTTTTGATCCCGTACTGCTGGGGCAGCTCGATGCAGCCCTCGCCCACGTGCTGGCGGACCGGGCGCAGCTGCGGGCTACGGAGGCTGACAATCTTCTCCGGAACGCGCTGGCCGAGGGACGGTCCCTGGAGTCGGTGGCCGATCTGGCCGGCCACGCAGGCGGAACGAAAACTGCCGCGGCCAAAGCCGCAACCCGGGCGGTTGCTGCCACAACCGTGCTGACGGCCCTCGGCGGGGATGTAGAGGCGGGTGCGGGATTTGACCCGGCCATGGTCGAGCGAGTGGATCCCGGCGCCTTGATCGATGCCATCGCAGCCGCAGAATCGGCAAAGAGCGCCCTGTGCGCCATGCAAGCCCAGGCCGGGGTCCTTTTGATGTCCCAACAACGCCTGGCCCAGGCCCGGGCCGGGATGCCGACTGAGAAGCTCGGGCAGGGCGTCGGGGCACAGATCGGCTTGGCTAGGGGTGAATCCCCACACCAGGGCCGACGGTTATGCGAGCTGGCCGATGTGTTGGTGCGCGAAATGCCCCACACCCTGCACGCCCTAAATTCAGGGGTGCTCAATGAGTACAGGGCAGGCATCATGGCCAAAGAGACACTGTTTCTGTCGCCGGAGGACCGGGCCCGGGTTGATGAGCTGATCTGTGGGGACCCTGATCAGCTGGCCGGGTGGGGAAACCGGGAACTGGGTGCGAGAGCCCGCAAGGCAGCCTACGCGCTGGAGCCGGAAGCTTTCGTGCGTCGGCTTCAGAAGGCGGAAACCGAACGGTATGTCTCCCTGCGCCCGGCCGCCGACGGGATGACCCTGCTCACCGCCCTGCTCCCGCTCCGACAGGGAGTGCGGATCCTGGCGACCCTGACCCGAATCGCCGACACAGCCACCGCTACCGGCGACGACCGGAGCAAGGGCCAGCTCATGGCCGACACCCTCATCCACCGCCTGACCCACCACACACCCTGCACCGCGGACAGCTCGCATGCAGCCGGTAAACTTGCTGAGGTTGTGGCCCGGTCCTGTGGCGCCGGAGACCGCCTCTGCACCACCGTGGAGGACCCTGATATTGTCCTGGAGCTGGTCATGACGGACAGGGCCTTGTTTGACGGGGCCAATGACCCGGCTGTGCTGGTCGGCTACGAGCCGATCCCAGCCCCGACCGCCCGGACCTGGATCCTAGGCACCACCAACAACCCGGCCTCTGTCAGTTCGACCACTGGCAGTAAGCCCACCACGGGCCGGTCCTCGCCACAGGTCTGGTTGAAACGGCTC
>JBAUMA010000097.1:0-1869 GCA_049578485.1 Specibacter sp. | reverse complement strand
GACGCCCGGGACCGGCGGCGACCTTGACATGGACACGCACAAGGCCTCCGACGGAGTCTTTGTCTACTCCCCCGGCACCGTGGCCAACGTCAAGATTGGCGACTACGTCCAGGTGACCGGCCTGGTCAAGGAATTCGGTGGCGCCCAGGACACCACCACCATCACCGAGATTGACGTCGCGGCCGATGGAATGACCAAACTGGACGAGGCAGCGGTAGAGGTCAAGCCCGCCGTCGTCAGCGTCCCTGCAAGCGTGGCAGGGCGCGAAACCCTCGAAGGCATGCTCGTGGCCCCGCAGGGCAAGTTCACCATCACGGACAACTACTCACTGAACAACTACGGCGAGGTCGGCCTGGCCGTTGGCGAGAAGACGCTGGTGCAGCCCACCGCCGTGGGCCAAGTTGGCTCCGCCGCGTACGCCGCCCAGGTGGCCGAGAATGCCGCCAAGGGCATCAAGCTCGACGACGGCGCCAGCACCAACTTCCTCAACGCCGCCGGAGCATCCGTGCCGCTGCCGTGGTTGAGTGCCACCACGCCGATGCGGCTTGGGTCCACGTCCGAATTCATTGCGCCCGTCATCTTCGACAACCGCAACAACGCCTACAAGTTCCAGCCGTTGGAGACGCTCACTCCCACAAACGCCGGTACCGTGCAGCCAATTGCCTTTGGCAACAACCGTGCGGCCGCGCCCAAAAATGTGGGTGGCAGCCTGAAGGTCGCCTCGTTCAACGTGCAGAACTACTTCACGCAGACCGGCGACATGAACAACGCCTGCCAGTTCTACAACGACCGCGAGGGCAACCCGATCGCCGTGCGAACAGGCTGTGATCAGCGCGGCGCCGCAAACGCTGCGAACCTCAAGCGCCAGCAGGACAAGATCGTGGCAGGCATCAATGCCTCCGGCGCCGACGTCCTCTCGCTGGAGGAAGTGGAGAACTCCGCCAAGTTCAACAAGGACCGCGACGCAGCACTGGCCACCCTGGTGGAAGCGCTCAACGTTGGCGCCCCCGGCACCTGGGACTATGTCCGCTCCCCCGAAGCGCGTCCCGCCATTGCCATTGAAGACGTGATTCGCACGGCGTTCATCTTCAAGAAGAAGGTGGCCGCGCCGGTGGGCGATTCAGTCATCCTGGATGATCCCGCCTTTACCGGCATTGCCCGCCAGCCGTTGGCTCAGTCGTTCAAGGTGGCCGGAACGGCCGACTCCACCAAGGTGCTGTTGATCGTCAACCACTTCAAGTCCAAGGGCTCGGCCGCAACGCCTGGCGACACCGACCAGGGCCAGGGCAACTCCAACCTGGCCCGCACGGCCCAGGCCAAGGCGCTTCTCAAGTTCTCAACCGAGCAGCAGACCGCTCAGGGGACCGACAAGGTGCTGCTCATGGGCGACTTCAATGCCTACACCTTTGAAGACCCCATGATCGCCATGACCGACGCCGGCTACGTGGACCAGGGCGCCAAGACCGGCAAGCACTCCTACGCCTTCGGCGGACTGGTCGGATCCCTGGACCACATCCTGGCCTCACCGGCCGCCGATGCCACGGTCAGCGGTGCGGACATCTGGAACATCAACTCCGCCGAGTCCATTGCCATGGGCTACAGCCGCTACAACTACAACGTCACAAACTTCTACGACGCTTCCCCCTTCTCTGCCTCTGACCACGACCCCGTGGTGGTGGGACTTAACCTGGATGTGGCACCCATCAACACCAAGGAGGTCAACCTCCTGAACATCAATGATTTCCACGGGCGCATCGACGCCAACACGGTGAAATTTGCCGGCACGGTGGAGCAGCTCCGTGGCGCCTCGGGTGCCGACAAGACGGCTTTCCTGTCCGCCGGCGACAACATCGGCGCCAGCCTGTTTGC
>JBAUMA010000096.1:0-9746 GCA_049578485.1 Specibacter sp. | reverse complement strand
TCTTCGGTGTACGTCAGGTAGCCGGCGAGCTTGCCTTCGGCCGCGGCAGCCTTGTAGGCGGCGTTGACTTCGGCAACGGTCACTTCACGGCTGACCGTGGCGGTCAGGTCCGTGGCGGAGCCTGTCGGGACGGGTACGCGGATGGCGTAGCCATCGAGCTTGCCCTTCAGTTCCGG
Source organism: Specibacter sp. (assembly GCA_049578485.1). Classification (GTDB taxonomy): domain Bacteria; phylum Actinomycetota; class Actinomycetes; order Actinomycetales; family Micrococcaceae; genus Specibacter. The sequence goes on along the minus strand of JBAUMA010000096.1, from coordinate 9,570 downwards.
CAGGACCAGGCCGATGGCCTTGGCGGCACCCGTGGAGGTGGGAACCATGTTGATGGCTGCGGCGCGTGCGCGGCGGAGGTCGCTGTGCGGGCCGTCCTGCAGGTTCTGGTCGGCCGTGTAGGCGTGGATGGTGGTCATCAGGCCACGCTCCAGACCGAAGTTGTCGTTCAGCACCTGGGCCAGCGGGCCGAGGCAGTTGGTGGTGCAGGAAGCGTTGGAGATGATGTTGTGTGCGGCGTTGTCGTACAGCTCGTCGTTGACGCCCATGACGATCGTGATGTCCTCGTCCGACGCCGGAGCGGAGATCAGGACCTTCTTGGCGCCGGCGTCGATGTGCTTCTGCGCAGCGGCGGCCTTGGTGAAGAAGCCCGTGGATTCGATTACGATGTCAACGGCCAGCTCGCCCCAGGGGAGGTTGGCGGGATCGCGCTCGGCCAGAACCTTGATTTCCTTGCCGTCAACCACCAGGTGGCCGTCAACAACCTCGACCGAGACGGACAAACGCCCGGCTACGGAATCGTACTTGAGCAGGTGTGCCAAGGTCTCGGGGCTGGTCAGGTCGTTGACCGCGACGATTTCAATGTCGGCACCCTGGGCCAGAGCGGCACGGAAGTAGTTGCGACCAATGCGGCCGAACCCATTAATACCAATACGAGTAGTCACTTGTTCTCTCTCCTTGGTGCTCTTGCGAGCACACGTAGTCAGGTTGCCAGGCTTCCCGGGCGACCGTTGTTTCCCGCACGACGTTGGGCAGAGATTTACTCGGCGCACCCGTAAAAGGCATCACCGTGATCTATATTACGTTCCATGGGGCCCGCCCCGGTAATTGAACGGGGCGGGCGTCCATATGTTGGTCACCCAGGGCGACCGTGGTGGTGCGCAGGAGCTACGGCAGGATTAGGCCGGTGGCGTTCTTGCGGGCGGCCTCGAAGCGCTTGGCGACATCTGCCCAGTTCACGATGTTCCAGAAGGCCTTGACGTAGTCGGCCTTCACGTTCACGTAGTCCAGGTAGAAGGCGTGCTCCCACATGTCGAGCATGAGCAGCGGCGTGGTGGCCACGGGCACGTTGCCCTGCTGGTCGAAGAGCTGCTCGATGAGGATGTTGCCGCCCAAGCCCTCGTAGGACAGCAGCGCCCAGCCGGAACCCTGGATGCCCATGGCGGCGGCGGTGAAGTGTGCGCGGAATGCGTCGAAGGAGCCGAAAGCGTCGTCAATCGCTGCTGCGAGCTCGCCTTCGGGCTTGTCGCCACCCTCCGGGGAAAGGTTGTTCCAGAAGATGGAGTGGTTGGTGTGGCCACCCAAGTGGAATGCCAGGTCCTTGGAGAACCTGTTGATGTTGGCGAAGTTGTTGGTCTCGCGAGCTTCGGCAAGCTGCTCCAGGGCCAAGTTGGCTCCGGCTACGTACGCTGCGTGGTGCTTGCTGTGGTGCAGCTCCATGATGCGGGCCGAGATGTTGGGCTCCAGGGCAGCATAGTCATAGCTGAGTTCCGGCAGTGTGTACTTGGTCACGGTTCCTCCATTGCGGTTCTTTGGTTGGGTTTGCCGCGGATTTACTTGCCTCCGCGGAAAACTGCAGGGCCGGTTGGGTGGCCGGCCATGTTTCTACTCTTTCATACTAGGGACTTTTATGATTCCAGCATGTCGAAAGTGACGGAAGATTCCGTGCCCGGAATGCCCGTGTCCAACGCCTTTTTGTCCGCCATGGCCAGCAGTCGGCGGATGCGCCCGGCAATGGCGTCCTTGGTCAGCGGAGGGTCGGCCAGCCGGCCCAGTTCGTCAAGGCTTGCCTGCTTGTGGGCAACGCGCAGTTCACCGGCATATTTCAGGTGCTCGGGGACGTCCTCGCCGAGGATCTCCAGGGCGCGGTCCACACGGGCACCGGCGGCCACGGCGGCCTGGGCGGAGCGGCGCAGGTTGGCGTCGTCAAAGTTCGCCAGGCGGTTGGCCGTGGCACGCACTTCCTTGCGCATGCGCCGTTCCTCCCACACCAGCAGCGTTTCGTGGGCGCCCATGCGGATGAGGAGTTCTGCGATGGTGTCGCCGTCGCGAATCACCACACGGTCGATCCCACGGACCTCCCGGGCCTTCGCGGCGATGTCGATGCGGCGGGCCGCCCCCACGAGCGCCAGGGCCGCCTCAGGCCCCGGGCAGGTGACTTCCAGGGCGGAGGATCGGCCCGGTTCGGTGAGTGAACCGTGGGCCAGGAACGCCCCGCGCCAAACGGCCTCGGCGTCGGACGCGGAACCGTTGACCACCACGGAGGGCAATCCGCGCACCGGGCGGCCGCGGCCATCCAGCAGGCCGGTTTGGCGGGCCAGTGCTTCGCCGTCGCGCACCACCCGCACCACGTAGCGGTTGCCGCGCCGGAGTCCGCCGCCGGAGACCACGATGATCTCGCTCTGGTGGCCGTAAATCTCGGCGATGGCCACGCGCAGGCGCCTGGCCGTTGCCGCCGAGTCCACCTCGGCCTCGATCACGATGCGCCCGGAAATGATGTGCAGTCCACCGGCAAATCGCAGCAGTGCCGACACTTCCGCCTTGCGCACCGAGGATTTCTTGATGTCCAGCCTGGACAGTTCCTCTTTGACCGCCGCCGTCAACGCCATGGTTCAGCCCTTCGCTTTCAAATGCCAGTTGTCCCCAAATATGTCCCGGTACGCAGCCGCCAACCGCAAGGGGTCGTGGATGGGCGTGCCGGAGGAACTCCCCACCTTACCGAACACCACCTCGGCACCTATCATCGCGGCCGCCTCGGTGAAGCCGGCCACGTCGGTGATCGACGCCGGATCCGCCAGCACCACGTCAACGCCAAACTCCGGCGCGTAGCGGGAAATCACGTGCAGGTGGTCCGCGGCGTCCATACCGGTCGACTCGAGGTCGTTCATGTCAAGGTTCATGGTGACCAGGCGCCGGGCCTTGGTGGTGCACAGGGCCTCACGCATTTCCGGCAGCAGCAGGTGCGGCAGCACCGAGGTGTACCAGGAGCCTGGCCCGAGGACCACCCAATCGGCCTCGTGGATGGCCGTGACGGCCTCTGCGCAGGCGGGCGCGTTCTCGGGGACCAGGCGGACGTTGTCCACCTCTCCGGCCTTCGCCAGCTTGGCCTGGCCGGTGATGGTGTAGCCGTCCGGGTGCAGGCTGTCGGCGGAGGACTTGAGCTGCCCCTGGATGGTCAGCGGGACGCTGGCCATGGGCAGCACCTCGCCGCGGGCGCCCAGCAGGGCGCCGGCCCAGCGGAGGCCGGCCACGGTGTCCCCCAGCAGTTCCCACAGGGTCACGATCAACAGGTTGCCGAGCGCATGGTTGTCCAGCGACCCGGACACGCCCTCGCGCGAGGTGAAGCGGTGCTGCATCACGTCGCGCCAGGTCCGGCCCCAGTCGGTGTCGTCGCACAGGGCGGACAGTGCCATGCGCAGGTCCCCGGGCGGCAGTACGCCCAACTCATCGCGCAGGCGGCCGGAGGAACCGCCGTCGTCGGCCACCGTGACCACCGCCGTGAGGTTGCTGGTCAGCAGGCGAAGGGCCGACAGCGAGGCGGCCAGGCCGTGCCCGCCGCCCAGGGCCGTGACCTTGACGCCCGATTCAAAGGCGGGCAGCCGGTTGGCCGAGGGGACGATCGGCAGGATTCCCGTGTACATGCCTACTCCCGGCCGAGGTCGCGGTGGCGGATGCTGGTGGTCACCCGAGGCAGCTGGCTTAGCCTCTTGGCCAGTTCGATGGCAACGGCCACCGAACGGTGCTTGCCGCCCGTGCAGCCGATGGCAATGGTCGCGTAGTGCTTGTTTTCGCGGCGGTACCCGGCCAGAACAGGCTCCAGGGCGTGGACGTACCTGTCCACGAAGTCGGCGGCGCCGTTGTCCTTGAGCACGAAGTCGCTGACAGCCTGGTCCTGTCCCGTCAGGGGACGCAGCTGCGGGATCCAGTGCGGGTTGGGAATGAAGCGGACGTCGGCCACATAGTTGGCATCCACGGGCAGGCCGTACTTGAAGCCAAAGCTCATGACGGTCAGACTGAGCACCACGGGCCCGGTTTCGGAGAACAGTTCCGTCACGGCACTCGCCAGCTCGTGGACGTTCAAGGCGGTGGTGTCCAGCACCATCTCGGCCTGGGCCTTCATGTCGGCCAACAGGGCACGTTCGGCGCCGATTCCGTCCAGGATTCGCCCGTCGTGTTGCAGTGGGTGCGGCCGGCGGCCCTGCTCAAAGCGCCGCACCAGGGTGTCGTCGCTCGCGTCCAGGAACAGCACCCGGTAAGAGACACCGGCGGCGGAGAGGGCGTTGAGGGATTCACGGATGTCGGCAAAGAGTGCCTTGCCACGGACGTCGACGACGACGGCCAGCTTGGGCAACGCGGCCGGCATCCGGGAGACCAGCTCTGCCAGTGTGCCAAGCATTTGCGGGGGCAGGTTCTCAATGACGTACCAGCCGTGGTCCTCCAGGGCGTTGGCGGCAGTGCTGCGCCCCGCTCCGGACATGCCGGTGACCACCAGCAGCTCGGCCTCGACGGGCTTGACTGCCGTCAGGGCGGTGTCGTCGGCGGCGGGCGTCTGTTGGTGCTCCGTCATTGCGCTTCCTTTAGTCCGTTGCGTCGGGTGGTGCAGGCCCGGGGGCGTGCAAAGAGTGTTACCGCAAGCCTAGTCACGTTCGGCCCGGACGCGTCAATTTGCGCCCCGGCCGACGGCTGCGGACGTCCTACTCCAGAATCTCGCCGGTGGCCATGTTGACCGCCGGCGCGGCTTCCTCCCGCCCCTCGTCCTTGCTGTTCAAGGTGTCGCGGATGGACAGGGCCAGGACGGGGCCGATCCCCTTTGCCAGTGCCAGCTCCTCGACGGTGGCCGCGCGGACCTTCTTCATGGAACCAAAGTGCGCCAGTAATGCCTTTTGCTTGGCGGCGCCCAGGCCGGGCACGGTGTCCAGGACCGAGGCCGTCATGGCCTTGCCGCGCTTGGCCCGGTGGAAGGTGATGGCAAAGCGGTGTGCCTCGTCGCGGATGCGTTGGAGCAGGTACAGGCCCTCCGAAGATCGGGGCAGGATGACGGGGAAATCGCTGTCCGGCACCCACACCTCCTCCAGGCGCTTGGCCAGTCCGATCACGGCGACGTCGGTGATGCCCAGCTCGGCCAGCGCCTTGGAGGCGGCATTGACCTGGGGTACGCCGCCGTCGACCACCACCAGGTTGGGCGGGTAGGCGAACTTTGACCGGGGTACCTCGCCGGCGCTGCCGACGTCGTCCTGGATGGCGGCAATTTCGCCGCTGGCCGTGGCGGCCTCGGCCCGGGCCGCGCTCTCCGCCAGGTAGTTGCGGAAGCGGCGCGTGATGACGTCGTGCATGGAGGCGGTGTCGTCGATGGCGGCCTCGCCGGTGATGGCGAACTTGCGGTATTCACCCTTCTTGGCCAGGCCGTCCTCGACCACCACCATGGAGGCCACCACATTGGTGCCCTGCACGTGGGAGATGTCGTAGCACTCGATCCGCAGCAACGGCATGGGCAAGTCCAGGGCCTCCTGCAATTCCTGCAGGGCCAGCGACCGTGTGGTCAGGTCCCCCGCCCGGCGGGACTTGTGCAGCAACATGGCCTGGGTGGCATTGTGGCGGACCGTCTCCATGAGCGCGGCCTTCTCCCCCCGCTGGGGCACCTTGATCTCCACCTTGCCCTCGCGCAGGGCGCCGAGCCATTCGGAGAGCTGCTCATGGTTTGCGGGCAGTTCCGGCACCAGGATTTGGCGCGGGATGGCGTCCTGCTGCTGGTCCTCGCCGCCGTAGACCTGCTGCATGAGGTGTTCCCACAGGTCGGCGTCGGTGGCGTCCTCCACCTTCTCCACCACCCAGCCGCGCTGGCCGCGGATGCGTCCGCCGCGCACATAAAACACCTGCACGGCCGCTTCCAGATCGTCCTGCTCGACGGCGAAGATGTCGGCGTTGGTGTCTTCCGTGAGCACCACGGCGTTGCGTTCAAAAACCTTGCGCAGGGCGATGATGTCATCGCGCAGCCGGGCGGCTTGTTCGTAGTCGAGTTCGGCGACGGCCTCGGCCATCTGCTTTTCGAGCTTCCCGATGAAGCGCTTGGCCTCCCCGCCCATGAAGTCGCAAAAGTCCTGGGCGAGGGCCTTGTGCTCTTCTTCGCTGACCCGGCCAACACAGGGTGCGGCGCATTTGTCGATGTAGCCGAGCAGGCAGGGCCGGCCGCTGCGTTCGGCGCGTCGCAGCACGCCGGTGCTGCAGCTGCGCACGGGGAACACGCGCAGCAGGGTGTCCATGGTTTCGCGGATGGCCCCGGCCGTGTAGGGGCCAAAGTATTTGGTGCCCTTGCGCCGTTCACCGCGCATGACCTGAACGCGCGGGTATTTCTCGCTCATGGACACGGCCAGGTACGGGTACGTTTTGTCGTCGCGGAACGCCAGGTTGTAGCGCGGTGCGAATTCCTTGATCCAGGTGTATTCCAGCTGCAGCGCCTCAAGCTCGCTGCCGACGATGGTCCACTGCACGCTTGAGGCGTGGTGGACCATGGCGTGGGTCTTGGGCAGCAGCGTGGCCGGGTTGGCGAAGTAGGAGTTCAGCCGGGAGCGGAGGTTTTTGGCCTTGCCCACATAGATGATCCGGCCGTTCTCGTCACGGAACCTGTAGACACCGGGGTCGGTCGGGATTTCGCCGGGCTTGGGCCGGTAACTTGCTGGATTTGCCACAAACCCATTCTGTCACTTCGAGGCGGCCTGTTTACGCCGCACCGGTCACTCGATGCTGGGGCTCTGGTTGTACTTGGTGCAGCGTTCCTGGCCCGACAGTTCCGCAATGGCGTCCATGATGGTGTCCGTGACGTGCCGGCGGGCGGGCAGGGAGTGGTCCGGGCCGGTCTTTTCAAAGTGCAGGGGTTTGCCGAAGCGCAGCGTGAAGTGGGCGGGTTTGACGGTGTTGCGCCCGGCCGGTTGCAGCGCCTCGGTGCCGATGATGCCCACCGGAACCACGGGCGCGCCGGTGGTCAGGGCCAGCCAGCCGACGCCCGTGCGGCCACGGTAGAGGATGCCGTCACGGGACCTGGTGCCTTCGGGGTAGATGCCCACGCCCTCGCCGCGGCCCAGGATGTCCAGCAGGGTCTTCAGGGCCTGCACGCTGGCGGCCTGCTCACCGCGTTCGACCGGGATGGAATTGACGGACTCGAAGAAGGACTTCATGAGCTTGCCCTTGATGCCCTTGCCGTTGAAGTATTCGGCCTTGGCGAAAAAGGACACGGGGCGCGGCGTCAGGGCCTGCACGATCACCGAGTCGAAGAATGACAGGTGGTTGGGCGCCACGATGAAGGGCCCGTCCACGGGCACGTTCTCCAGACCCTGGACCGTGGGCCGGCAGAGCCCCTTGATGCTGCCCCTGGTGAGCACGCGGGTGAGGTCATACAGAGCCATGGACGCCCTCCCGGCAGGAGGTGAGGCCGGCACCCGGGTTTGCCAGCAGGGCAGCCAGCTCATGAGTTGACTGCACGACGGCGGCAACGCCTGCCGCCGCCAGCTCGCCGTCGGGGGCGAATCCCCAGGCGACGCCGATGCAGTCCATGCCGTTGGCCCGGGCACCGTTCACGTCCTGGTGCCTGTCCCCCACCATGATGGCCGAGGCGGCGGTTACCGACAGGTCGGCCAGTGCGGCGGCGATAATTTCCGACTTGCCCTGCCGGTAGCCGGGATCCCCTGGCATCAGCGTTTCATCGGCGTTGGAGCCGCAAATCACGTCAAAGAACTCCGCCACCCCGTGGTGGCTCAGCAGCGTCTTGGCCAGGGGTTCGGGTTTTTGCGTGGCAACACCGAGCGGCACTCCGGCGGCGCGCAGGCCTGCCAGCAAATCCTTGATGCCCGGGTACAGCTCCGACATGCCCATGCCCGTGCTGCCGTACCACTTCCGGTAGACGGCAATGACGTCGGGCACCAGCGCGGTGTCAACGCCGGCGTGGCTGACAAGGGCGTCGGCCAACTTGGGGCCGATCATCCCCTGCAGGACCTCGGGGGCCGGCACGGGCAGCTCCATGACCCGCAAGGCATGTTCTATGCCGCCGGTGATGCCACCGGCCGGATCGACCAGGGTGCCGTCCAAATCGAAGAGGACGGCATCATAGAGGGGCGCGGGCGCAGCAATAGTCACGTCCATAGTTTCTCACGCCCTGCCCCCGCCCCCGCACATCCATGCCGCCTGCGGAATATCTGTGCGTCCATCAGCGCTTGGCGGACGCCAGCGCTTCGCGCAGGAACGTGGCCGTGTAGCTTTCGGTGCTTTGGGCCACCTTCTCCGGCGTTCCGGAGGCGATGACCTGCCCGCCGCCGGTGCCGCCGTCGGGGCCCAGGTCAACGATCCAGTCGGCGCTCTTGATCACGTCGAGGTTGTGCTCGATCACGATCACCGTGTTGCCCTTGTCCACCAGGCCCTGCAGCACAAGCAGGAGCTTGCGGATGTCCTCGAAGTGCAGGCCCGTGGTGGGCTCGTCCAGGACGTAGATGCTGCGCCCGTTGGAGCGCTTTTGAAGTTCGGCCGCCAGCTTCACGCGCTGAGCCTCGCCGCCGGACAGCGTGGTGGAGGCCTGCCCCAGGCGCACGTAGCCAAGTCCGACGTCGACCAGCGTGCGCAAGTGCCTGGCGATCGGGGTGAACGCGGCAAAGAATTCGGCACCTTCCTCGATCGGCATGTTCAGGACGTCGGCGATCGACTTGCCCTTATAGTGGACTTCCAGCGTTTCGCGGTTGTAGCGGGCACCGTGGCAGACCTCGCACGGGACGTACACATCGGGCAGGAAGTTCATCTCGATCTTCAGGGTGCCGTCGCCTGTGCACGCCTCGCAGCGCCCGCCCTTGACATTGAAGGAGAACCGGCCCGGCTGGTAGCCGCGCACCTTGGACTCGTTGGTCTCGGCGAAGAGCTTGCGGACGTTGTCAAACACGCCCGTGTAGGTGGCCGGGTTGGAGCGCGGGGTGCGTCCAATGGGGCTCTGGTCCACGTGCACCACCTTGTCCAGGTGCTCCAGGCCGTCCACGCGCAGGTGCCGGCCCGCCACCTGCTTGGCGCCGTTGAGCTTGTTCGCCAAAACCTTGTACAGGATCTCGTTGACGAGCGTGGACTTGCCGGAGCCGCTGACTCCCGTGACGGCCGTCAGCACGCCCAGGGGGAACGCGACGTCGACGTTGCGCAGGTTGTTTTCCTTGGCGCCGATGACCTTGAGCTCACGCTTTTTGTCGTACTTGCGCCGCTTGGCGGGCATGGCGATCTGCTTGCGCCCGGACAGGTAGTCGCCCGTGAGCGAGTCCGTGTTCTTGAGTAGGTCTGCAACGGAACCGGAGTGCACCACCATGCCGCCGTGTTCGCCGGCGCCCGGGCCGATGTCGACAATCCAGTCGGCCTGGTTGATGGTGTCCTCGTCGTGTTCGACCACGATCAACGTGTTGCCCAAATCCCGCAGCCGGGTCAGGGTCTCGATGAGACGGCGGTTGTCGCGCTGGTGCAGGCCGATCGAGGGCTCGTCCAGGACGTACAGCACCCCGACCAGTCCGGAACCGATCTGGGTGGCCAGGCGGATGCGCTGGGCCTCGCCACCGGAG
>JBAUMA010000095.1:0-1746 GCA_049578485.1 Specibacter sp. | reverse complement strand
TCGTTGCGCTGCCCAGGGAGATGCCGCCATCCAGTGACAGTGCCACCGAAGTGCCGGCCGGGAAGCCGCCCACGGTGATGCTGATGTCCTTGCCGGCCTCAACGGTGCCCGGCGATGCGGAGACGGTTGCCGCCCCGGCCACGACGGGAAGACCGCCAATGTTGACCTCTGCGCCGCCGCCAAAGGCGTTGCCGGCGATCGAGTTCAGGCCGACGAGCTTGACGTAGCGGCCGGGCTTGTTGCCGGTGATGGCAATGCGCTGGGGTGTCTTGACGTCCGCGAACGAGCCACTTGAGACTTTGGTCCCGAAGTTGGCGGCGCTGTCGGAGACATAGATTTCATAGTCCTTGATTTTGCCGTTGCTGCCGGTCTGGCGCTGGGTGTACTCAAAGCCGGTGACCGAGTAGCTCTTGCCCAGGTCGAAGACCACCGAGTGCGGGAACGTGTCGTTTCCGCTGGTCCATTTGGTGTGCCAGTAGCTGTTGACGTTTCCGTCGAGCAGGGCGGCGGCCGGGCCGCTGGGAGCGGGTTCGCCGGTCAGTTCCTCGGACGAGACGGAGTTAATGCTGATCTGGTCCTGCGGGATCAGGTTGTCCATGGGGGGCGCCTGGCCGCAGAGCTTGTCGGAGCAGGCCGCAACGGGATCCGCCGAGACGGAAACGCCTGCGGGCTTGGTGCCGTTCTTGGCGGTGACCACGAGTCCGCGGACCACCTTGTTGGCCGCGACGTCCGCGGCGGTCAGGGTGTAGACGCTGGTGAAGGTCTTGCTTTCGTTCACGGCCAGGTCAAAAGGGTCCTGTCCGGCAACCGTGACACCGGTGAGCCGGACGTTGCCGTTGTTGGTGACGACCGCGGTGTAGCTGATGGTGTCCCCTACGGAGGCGAATCCGCTGGAGTCGACGTCGACCAGCTTGGCGCCCGTGTACGTGGCGGACAGTGACGGCTTGCGGACCAGCAAGTCAACCTCGTCGCCGGTGATGGTGTAGCTCTGCTTGGCGGCCGTTCCGCCGGTGACGTCCCAAGTGGTCGACGGAACAAAGTAACCGTTGGCCAGGTCGTCGGCCGTGACCGCATGCCGGGGGGTGCCGCAGGTGTAGCTGGCCCACACCGCGAGCGCCGAGTATCGGCAGTTGCCGGCTCCGGCGGGTACGAACGGGCTGAAATTGCCGCTCGTCGGCACGGCTGCTGCCGTGACGTTGCTGAGGCTGTCCACCACGAACTGGTACGGGACGGCGTCGCCCACGGCATACGGGTTTGCGGCCAGGTCGCGGGTGGTGTCGGTGGCCGAGCCGGTGATCTTAAGCCCCACGATGTCGGTGGCGGCGCCGCCGGTGATCGTGACGGGCACCGTCTGGTTCACGGCCTGCGGCCCGAGGGTCAGCGTGGCGGTCAGGTTGACCGATCCGGCCTTGGCGTAGGCGGGGATCGTTACCGGAACGGAGACGACGGCGGAGGTGCCGGCCGCGATGGAGGGAACCACGACCGAGCCAAGGGTCCAGCCGGCCTTCGCCTGGAACGACGCCGTGGCGCCGTCGAGCGCGGTGGTGCCGGTGTTCGTGACGGTCAGCTGGGCCTGCACGGTGGCGCCGTTGGCGCCCGAGACGGGTGCGGCGGCCAGGCTTGCGACCAGGGGCGTGCCGCACTGCACGTCGAGCCAGTCGGCGTTGAACTTGCCGAAGGTGATGGTGTTGCCGTCGCCTTCATAGAGCACGCCGAAGGTGCCGTCGCTGAGCGCGGTCACGGTGG
>JBAUMA010000094.1:0-10463 GCA_049578485.1 Specibacter sp. | reverse complement strand
CCTGTGCCTGGTCAAGCACGTGCACCAGCTGGGCCACGGCCTCATCGAACGTCCCGTCGGGCAGAGCCCTTTTCCTGTCATCCAGGATGTCGACCTTAACGCCCCGCTTACGGGCCCGGCGCGCCGCCTGCATCACGTCCGGCGTCGCCAGCACCCGTCCGCGGATTTGATCCCGCAGCTCGGCCTCCAACAGGGACAACTCGGTTCTCTCCGCCTCGCCCAAATCCTTGGAGGCAATCATTTCCAGGGCGGGTCGCGTGGCCAATTCAAGTTCCAAAATCCACTGGTCCCGGTAGAGGCCGAGTGCGTGTTCCCGGGCCAGGCGCAGGGCCGCCTCCGCATGGTGGGACTTGTACATGTCAATGGTGGTGCGGCTGCGGTCCAACATGACCTTGACGGCCGTGGCGATGACCATCCACATGATGGGGGTGACCACCATGGCCAGGCCGTCTTGCACCGACAGCCGGTGGTGCATCGACATGGTGAAGTCAAGAACAGCAAACAGCCCCATGCCCAGCCAGGCCATCTTCAGCCGGTTCCGGAACGTCAGGGCCACCAGCAGCATTTGGATGGCACCGCAGTGCCAGGCCCCGTAGCCCGGATGGATGCCGGTGGGCAGCACCGAGGTCACCAGGGCGTCGGTTACCACCACACCGGCCACCACGGCCCACGCAGCGGGAAGTGGCAGGGTATGCTCCCGGCTCCGCCAACACAGTACGGCTATCACCAGCACTGTAATGACCATGGCCAGCAGATAGGGCCATGCCGGGGACGCCTTGTTGATGTTTGCCAGCCCCAGGACCAGGTGCCCAACGGGCATGGGAATGGCAAAGGCCAAGATCAGCCACTTGTTGATGGCCCTATCCATTCCAGCCGCCCCCGTCTGTCCGGCTCCACTTCAGCCGGACCGTGGTTCCGGTGCCGGGCTCCGAGAGCACTACCGCGTTGCCCCGGGCGTCCTTCATGCGTTCAATGATGGAGACCCTGACGCCCATGCGCTCCAGCGGAATCCCGGCCAGGTCAAAGCCGGGCCCCTGGTCGGTGATTTCCACGGCCACCTCAGCCTTGTCCCGGCTGGGGACGGAAAATGACACCGAGACAGTTGCCGGGCTGCCCGGGGCGTACTTGGAACTGTTGCGCACCGCTTCCGTGGCCGCCTGTGTCAGGGCCCGGGCCGCGTTCGTGGGAATCGTGGCGGGCCGTGATCCGTCAGCACCCACAACATGGAGCACGGCGCCGAACGTGCCGGTGGAGGCGGCCAGCCGGCCCAGCCACTCGGCCGTGGCGAGCTCTCCGCGCTCCCGGGTGCCGCCGTCGTGCTTAATCATTTCAAGCTGCTCAAGGGCCGATTGCGCCCCGCGGCGCGCGGCCTCGGACACCTCGGGTGTGGTGGCCTGGGCGGCCACGGTCAATGTGCTCATGATGATGTCGTGGGTCAGTGTGTCAATACGCCTGCGCTCCATGGCAACGGCCTCTGAGCGTGCCGCAACCGCAAACCCCGCAACGGCAGCCTCGGCGGCCTCATCCGATTCGCGCACCGCCTGCCGCAAGGCCCAGATGGGCGCCACGATCACGGCCGTCATGACGATGGTCAGCAGCGCGTCCTGCCAGGAGTCATGCCAGCCGCGATTGCTCCCGGCGGGCATGGCCGGGACCAGGAAGACCAGCACGGAAAAAAGGAGCCCGTAGCCGCCGGCCAGGCGAATGCTCCCGGCAACCCCGGCCAGGCCAACCCCCGCCCCGGCGATGCCCCACGACCACGGCCTGGCATCAACGGCAATGCCGTTTCCCACCACACCCAAATGCCACATCAGGAATCCGAGCAGCAACAGCATGGCCACAAGGCCCGCAAAGAAGCGGCGGGGACCCGATCTGTTCCGGGGGATCATGGCCGCAATGGTGAAGGCGGGGATGGCGACCACGAAGGAAAGGTAGCCAGCGCTGAGTGAGCTGCTGTCCTGCAAAAGATCCGGCAGGGCCAGCGCGATCAACACCAGCGAGAACAGGCCGATGGAGCGGGCCAGGACCATCTCGGTCATGCCCGGCGTGTTCGGCTTGATGACGGCAGCGTAGATGGACATGGTCGGGTCCATCACGCCGGACGGAGGGGAATGACGCCGTCTTCAAGGGCCCGGTGGTACAACTCCAATTTTGTGGGGGCGTGCCGGCCCGCCGCGGCATACTTTTCCCTGATCCGCTTGATGTTGGTGCCCACCGTGTTGGCGCTGATGTTCATGCGCGTGCCGATCTGCCCGGCCGTGAAACCCGTGGCGTACAACCTCAACGTTTCACGTTCGCGCTCGCTCAGTTCAGCCCGGACAAACCCGGCGTCCAAGGTGATCGCGATGGCCAGCTCCTGGTTGTCGATGGTCTGTCCTGCCGCCACGAGTCGCACCAATTCCAGGGTGTGCCGGATTTCCTCGGACTTTCGTGACACGCCCGAAGCACCGGCGGCCAATGCCTCTCGGAGGCAGTCAGTATTGTCCCCGGTGCTAAAGACCAGCACCGGGTAGGCTGCGGCCAGGATCTTGCGCACATTCTCGCCCGGGGCGGAACCGTCGGCCAGGGACATGTCCAGCACGACGACGTCGAACATGTTGGGTGGGCCGCTCAGGAGCTTGGCGACCGTCTTCTCTGCACCGACCACCACGACGGGAACCTGGGCCGCCCGGGCATCCAATCTTGCCCCCGCCGCAAACCCGATGAGCACGGCGTCGTGGTCATCCACAATGCCAACCCGAACGCACTGAAAAACCATGGCTTGTCCTCCCAAAAGCACTATGTGCCGACGCCACCCAGCATAGGCATCGAATCTCTTATTCACGCTCTGTGACGTGGTGGGAGGATGGGGGCAGTTTGCCGCTGCTGTCCCATTGACACGGCGGTGGGCGTGAGGACAATGGAGCGTATGGCATCCGGCCGGGAAAGCTGACTATGACAGGACCCGGCTCGTGTGCCCCGGATTGACCTCTGACAGTGAGGTGTGACATGACGTGGCAAGGCGGCAAGCTGGGGCGCCAGGCGGCACCCACCCGTACATTCGCCTGTCTCACCCCGCTGGCGACGCCCGCCGACGACACGGCCGCGTCGCTGACCGCGTTATCCCAAGCGCTCAGCACCTTCTCGACGGCGGTCACTGTCAGCGTGCGGCTTCTGGGCGGTGAAGACGAGACCGTCGAGCACTGGGACGTGCAGGCCGGTTCGGGGGGTGCCAAGGCGGTGGCGGGACAGCCAAGGACACCTGACGTCATTGTCGTGATGCGCCCGGAGACCTGGCAGCAGATCGCCCAGGGCCGGCTCGCACCCTACGAGGCTCTTTATGCCGGCAAGCTGCGTGTCGGCGGCGATTTCGATGTTGCCAAGGCCATCACCCGCCACCTGAGCGACCCCGCCTCGTCCTACGTGGCACCCTGCTGAGGCGAGGAGCGTCGACATGGCCGAAACCATCGGCACAATCACGAGCATCAAGGTCAACAGCTTCCTGCAGGGAGGCGTCAACGCCTTCGACCTCTGCAACATCACCGTCAACGAGGCGAGCACCGGGGTGTCCTGGCTGTTTCACCTCTGGCAGAGCCGCGACGACGACGCGGCGGTGCACCGCGTCGTCGAAAGCCAGCGGCTGGCCCTCGTCCGCGAGGCCGCCTTCCGCCACCTGACCGTGCACATCTTCGCCGAGTCCGATTCGGCGATCGTCGACGGAATCCAGGTCGACACGCCGTGATCACGGTCTTCGGCGTCGGGCCGAAGGCCGACACCTTCGCCCGACGACCCGCAAACGACAACCACTCGGTCAGCGGCCGGATGTCGTCCCTGGCTCTCGCCGCCGGCGGGAATCGGATGTATGCCGGCAGCCTGGCGGGTCTCTGGCGCTCGGAGGACGCCGGTGAGACGTGGGCCCAGCTCACCTGGCCGAACCCGGAGTTCGGGTTCTTCGACGTCGACCTGCCGGGAGCCCTCTACGCCCCGCACATCGACGACATCGCCACATCCCCGACCGATCCGGACGTCGTCCTGGTCAGCGCCCGCGACAGCCAGTTCGCCGACGGTCGGGACGGCGTCTACCGCTCGGCGGACGGAGGCGCGACGTGGGCGCTGGTTCTGCCGTCCGCCTCGCGGCCGGGTTCCACACCATTCAACAACTGCTTCGCGCCCGACGACCCCCAACTCGTGTATGCGGTGGGTTCGCTGCTTCGGCCCGGCCGCAGCTTCGGCGTGGTGGCGGTGAGTGTCAACGCCGGCGTCACGTGGCAGACCCAGACCGTCGGCTCGTCGCTCTGGCACGTGGCGGTGGCGCCCCTCGAGCCGTCAGGGGCCCGACGCCTCTACGCGGTCGGTGACAGTGCCATTTGGCACTCGACGAACGCCGGCGCCACATGGGCTCCTGACACGGGCGTGTCGACGCTCATCTCCCTGCGGGCCCAGCTCGACGCCTTCCAGAGGGCCTGCGACCCGAATGCGGGTGTCGGCGGCTTCGGCGGGGCCATCTCCGGGGCCGTGGGCGACGCAGCTACGATCCTCGCCGTCGAGCCCGGATCGCCGGCACGGGTCTACCTCGCCACCGGTGGGGGCGCCAACGGACCCACCTACTACAGCGACAAGGTGCCCGACGGGACGCTGGTCAACACCGACTGTCGACGTCTCGCCGGTGAAGCGAGCCTGTGGGTGGGCGATTTCACGGCGTTCGCGACGACCGGGGCCGCCCAGTGGTCGCTGCTGCCCGGACCACCGGTCTACACGGGCGTGACGACGCCGAGCGGCAACCGCTACGTCGTGACGCAGCCGACGAGCGGCGGCTTCCTGGTGTTCTTCTCGGACAACAGCCATGTGCACGTGTCCGACGGGGTCCCGACCGGCACGGCGTCCTGGCACCGTCTCGACGGCATGGACGCCTCGGAGGCCAAGCGGCAGGGACGCAGCAACACCTTGTTCGTGCACGCCGACCCACATGCCATCGTCTGCACGCCCGACTTCGAGATCACCCTCAAGGCGCCGGGCGGGGTGCAGGACCCCTACAACCGCAACAGCGAGCTCGACAATCACGTGGCCGGCCGGCTCTGGATGGCCAACGACGGCGGCGTCTACTGGTGCGACGAAGGCGGCGGGGTCGAGGCGAGCTGGCAGGTCCCCCACGGCATCGAGACCCTGGACCCGATCAACATCGCGGGGTTGTTCGGGCACGGCGCCTCCCCCGCGCTGTACTTCGGGTGCGGCGACAACAATGACTTCTTCAGCCGTGACGGCGGCGCGAGCTGGGGGGACCCGGGATCCGGCTGCGGTGACTGCGACGCCTGGTTCGCCGACATCGCCCGCGACGACTGGGTGCTGCAGTTCCTGCCCCGTCGCCGGGACGGCGACATCGGCATCATCGAGAGCGGCGACTCGGAGTACCCCGACGCGAGCGACGGCGACAGCAAGACGTTTGTGCCCTCGCCCAAGATCATCAACTTCAACGACTCGACCAAGCTGTCGCCGTGCGCGTCGTCCGGCGTCTACCTGGCCGGCTACCGACCACTCGTGAAGACCATCGCCACCGAAGCACCCCTGCTCGACGGGGACGTCGTCGTCGTCGAGCAGGCACTCGACGGCACGGCCGTCGTCCTGCGGACAACCCAGATCCGGTCCATCGGCTCCCTCGACGACTGGCACGACACGAGCAAGGCCCAACAGCTCGGTCCGACGATGCCCCCCGGGGCTGTCGTGGTGCAGGCCAGCGGCGGCCACGCGAACCCGGTCCCGTTCGTGGCCAACCGCTTCGGTACAGTCTGGCGGCTCAGGGCTGACCACACGGCGTGGGACCAGATCGTGCCCAGGACTCCCACGGGCAGCGTGCCGGTCGGGTTCGCGCTGTCCTGGTTCGTCGACCCCTATGACCCCGACGTGCTCTACGTGCTGGACGCCCAAGGGGTGAAGATCTCCGTTGACGGCGGCGCGAGTTGGTTCCTCGACGTGGACCTCACCACAGCCGTCACGGGAGCGGGCAAGCTGACCATCTCGGCGTCCCTGCTGCAGGACATGGTGTTCTCCCGGGGCGAGCGGCAGACCGTGTTCGCGATGGGGACGGCCGGCGTCGCTTGCACGAACAACTTTGGGGTCACCTGGTTCCCGGTCCTCAACTCCGTCGCGCGACCTGGGCGTCCAGAGTCCGGATTCTTCGACCCGCTGTCCGACCAGTCCGACCGCGCGGTCTACGTCGAGTGCGAGGGCCGCGGCGTCCTGCGCGTTGGCGGGCTGCCACCTCTGCCGCCGTTCCAGCCGCAGCAACCGATCGACCTGATGACCTTCGCTGCGCTCGAGTACTAGCCGATGTCCCGCCCCGACAGTGAACGGGCGGTGCGCCCCAACCGCACGCATTAAAGGAGAGCGACATGCGCAAGCTGCAGCTAGGTAGAGGCTTCTGGATCCAGACGGTCTTGTCGGCGGTCACCCTCGTGGCGGCCGCGGTGACCGCGCTCTGGCCCGACTGGATTGAACTCGTGTTCGGGGCCGATCCCGACGCCGGCTCAGGCGCGGTGGAATGGGCGCTCGTCGGCGGCCTGCTCATCGCGAGCCTGACCCTGGCCGCCTTTGCCCGACGTGGATGGCTGCGCTCGGCCCAGACGGCTCCGGGCGTCTGACGGCCCACACGTGGTTTCTGGAGGACTAGCGCTCCCCAAGCGCTCCCACCGGGGGTTAGCGGAGGCCGACCTTGCGGGTCAGGGCCAGCTGCAGCAGTTCGTCGATCAGTTCCGGGTAAGAGAGACCGGATGCTGCCCACATTTGCGGGTACATGGAGCTCGGCGTGAAGCCGGGCATCGTGTTGATCTCGTTGATGACCAGTTCGCCCTCGGCCGTGTAAAAGAAGTCCACGCGGGACAGGCCCTCGGCCCCTACGGCGTCGAACGCCAGGGCGGCCAGTGCCTGGACCCGGGCGATGTCTGCTTCCGGCATTTTGGCTGGGCAGCTGAGGTTGACGGCGCCGCCCTCGACGTACTTGGCCGCAAAGTCGTAGAACGCGTGGTGCTCGCCGTCGACCATGGCAATTTCGCCCGGCAGCGAGACGCGCGGGGAGTCGCTCCCCCGGCCCTCCAGTACGGCAATTTCAATCTCACGGCCCACGATGCCGGCCTCGATGACCAGCTTGAGGTCGTGCTCGCGGGCCTCGGCGATGGCGGCATCCAACCCGGACAGGGAGTCCACCTTGGAAATGCCCATGGAGGAGCCGGCGCGGGCCGGTTTGACGAACACGGGAAAGCCCAGGGCGGCAACGCGTTCGCGCACGCGCTCCGGGTTGACGGTCCATTCACGGTCGGTGACGGCAACGTACGGTCCCACCGTGAGTCCGGCGACCTCGAAGACCACCTTCATGAAGTGCTTGTCCATGCCGATGGCGGAGGCCAGGACCCCGGCGCCCACATACCGGGTGTCGGAGAGCTCCAGCAGCCCCTGGATCGTGCCATCCTCGCCCCACGGGCCGTGCAGCAGCGGGAACACCACGTCCACGGACCCCAGTTCCTCGGGCACCGCGGCCGGCTCGCTCACCACCAGCTGGTTGTTGCCGCCCAGCTGGGTCAGCGAAACGGTCCTTTCCCCCGCCACCACCTCGGGCAGCGTGCCGCCCTTCAGCGACCAGCCCGCCAGCTCGTCCCCGGCCAAGACCCACTGGCCGTTTTTGGCGATGCCGATGGGGACGACGTCGTACTTGGTCCTGTCGATGGCACCCAGCACGCCGGCGGCCGTGACACAGCTGACGGCATGCTCGCTGGAGCGCCCGCCAAAGAGGATGGCGACCCGGATACGCCCGGGCACAGCTGTGGTGGTGGATTCAGTGCTCACGCGTTAGTCGCCTTCGGATTTCAGTTGGCGGGCCAGCAGGAGCGGCCCCAGATCATCGACAGTCAGTTTACCCTCGAGCACGGCCACCACTGCGTTGGTGATGGGCATCTCGACGCCCATCTTGCGGGCCAGGTCGGAGACGGCACGCCCTGACTTGATGCCCTCGGCCGTCTGGGTCATGCGGTTGTTGACCTCATCGAGGGTGAGCCCCTCACCGAGCATGCGCCCGGCGGTGTGGTTGCGGCTCAGCGACGACGAGCACGTGGCCACGAGGTCGCCCAGCCCTGCCAGCCCCGACAGGGTCTCGGCCTTGCCGCCCAGCGCCAGCGCCAGCCGGGTGGTTTCGGCCAGGCCGCGCGTGATGACCGACGCCTTCGTGTTGTCGCCCACCTTCTGGCCCTCGCAAATGCCCACGCACAGGGCAATCACGTTCTTGACGATGCCGCCAATTTCCACGCCCACCACGTCGTCATTGGTGTACGGGCGGAAGTACCTGGGCGTGCACACCTTCGCCACCCACTTGGCCGTGTTCTCATCCGCACAGGCCACCACCGAGGCCGTGGGCTCCTGCCGGGCAATCTCTATGGCCAGGTTGGGTCCGGAGACCACCACCACCCGGTCCGGGGAAAGGTTCAATTCCTGGCCTATCACCTCGGACATGCGCTGGTCCGTGCCCAGCTCCAGCCCCTTCATCAGACTGACGACGACGGCGTCCTTCGCCAGGTGCCCGGCCCAACCCCGCAGCTGCTCACGCAGGGTTTGGGCGGGAACGGCAACAACCACCAGCTGTGCGTTCGCAAGGACGTCGACGACGTCGGTGGAGGCGCTGATGTTGGCCGGCAGCTCCGTGGTGGAGAGGTAGCGGGGATTGCGGTGGTGGTTGTTGATCTGGTCCACCACCTCGGCACGCCGGCCCCACAGCACGATCTTGCGGTCTGTGCCGGCAGCGGCGTCGCCCAGGATCTTCGCAAAGGTCGTCCCCCAGCTGCCGGCGCCAAGAACGGCAATCTTGGCCGGTGCCGCGCCATCGACATAACTCACTAAATGTCCCCTGCTTCCGTGGTGCCGTCGTCGTTCTTGTCTGTTTTCAGCGGGTCTGCACTTGCTTTGTCTTTGACGCCCCGTTCGACAAACCGGCCGTGGCTTGCCTGGTTGTGGACCGCCGGGTCCCAGCGCTGCTCGGGGGCCTTCTCACCGCGGAGGGTTTCGAGCATGGCGGTGATGTCCTTCATGATGACTTCCGTCATGGCCTCGAGCGTGGCTTTGTCGCCGGTCCTGCCCATGAATTCACTCAGGTCAACGGGGTCACCCACCACCACCTGGGCCTTCTTGCGCGGGAAGATCTTGAACCCCTTGGCGTACCGCGGGAACACTTCCTGGGCTCCCCAATGGGCCACCGGGATCACCTTGGCACCCGTGCTCAGCGCGAGCCTGGCGGCACCCGTGCGGCCCTTCATGGGCCACAAGTCCGGGTCACGGGTCAGCGTCCCCTCGGGGTAGACCACCACGGCGCCACCTCCGTCGAGCACTTTCCTGGCGACGATCAGGGACTGGCCCGCGCCGGCACCGCTGCGCTCCACCGGGATCTGGTGGGCGCCGCGCAGCACGGCCCCGAGGACCGGGGTTCGGAACAGCCCGTCCTTGGCCAGGAAGTGCGGCATGACGTTCTGGTTGTAGAGCATGTGGCCCACCACGATCGGATCGATCTCCGTGCAGTGGTTGGGCACCACGATGAAGCCTTCGTCCATGGGCAGCTTCTCCAGGCCGTGCCACTGCTTGCCGATCAAAACGTTCATGGCCGAGCGGGCCACACCGGCCAGGAGGGCGAAGAACAAGCGCGTGCCCATGGTCATGCCCTTGGGCTTGAAGGGGCGCTTGGGTGCCTGCTTCGCGGGATCCGTGCCCACCCCTACACCAGGGCTTGCTTGGAGTCGTGCACGTCGAACTGGGCGCCGAGGCCGTCCAGCTTGGCCGTAAACCGCTCATAGCCGCGGCTGATGATGTCAATGCCGGTCACGGTGGAGGTGCCCTTGGCGGCAAGTGCAGCGATCATGTGGCTGAAGCCGCCGCGCAGGTCGGGGATGTCGATGGTGGTGCCCGTCAGCGGGGTGGGCCCGGAAATGACGGCCGAGTGGATGAAGTTGCGCTGGCCAAAGCGGCATGGGACGCTGCCCAGGCACTCGCGGTGCAGCTGGATGCTGGCGCCCATCCGGGTGAGCGCGTCGGTGAAGCCAAAGCGGTTCTCGTACACGGTCTCGTGCACAATGGAGACGCCCTCGGCCTGCGTGAGCGCCACGACGAGGGGCTGCTGCCAGTCGGTCATGAAGCCGGGGTGCACGTCGGTCTCCAGCACCAACGGCTTCAGGTCGCCGCCGGGGTGGAAGAAGCGGATGCCGTCGTCGTGGATGTCCATGCCGCCGCCGATCTTGCGGAAGGTGTTCACGAACGTCATCATGTCGCGCTGGCTGGCGCCCTCGACGTAGATGTCGCCGCCGGTGACCAGGGCCGCCGAGGCCCAGGAGGCTGACTCGTTGCGGTCCGGCAGGGCCGTGTGGACGTAGCCCTTGAGCTCCTTGACGCCCTCGATGCGGATGGTGCGGTCGGTTTGCACCGAAATGATGGCACCCATTTTTTGCAGGATGGCAATCAGG
>JBAUMA010000093.1:0-13026 GCA_049578485.1 Specibacter sp. | reverse complement strand
ATGCCAAGACGAGAGGCGTTATACCTTGTGACCCTTCGAGCGGTAGTGGTGCATGAAATCCACACGAACTTGACAGGGTCATAGTGGTGTTGCCCGCAGGTGACTCCACAGACCGCCGCAAGAAAGGTTTTCTGTGTCTGCTACTTCCAAGAGCAAAGACTCCACAACAAACGAGCTTATGGACCCTGCAGCGTCAGCTGAGGCGCTGACGCCGGCGCAGAAGAGGGCCGCCACCATCGCAGCGAAAAAGGCTGCCGCTGGAGGGGACGGCGCCGGCGCGCCGGCACCCAAGGCTGCTGCCCGCCGCCCCAAGGCAAAAGCCGGCCAGGAAGAGGAACCCACCGTGGATCCCGCCCCGGTGGAAGATGACGAGCACGACGACGCCAGCAAGAAGGCGGCCCAGCCTGCGCCCACCGGCACCGGCTTCGTGTACTCCGACTCCGACGATGACGACGCTCCCGTGCAGCAGGTCATGTCGGCCGGCGCCACCGCCGACCCCGTCAAGGATTACCTCAAGCAGATTGGCAAGGTTGCCCTGCTCAACGCCGAGCAGGAAGTCGACCTCGCCCTGCGCATTGAGGCCGGCCTGTTCGCCAACGAGAAGCTTGAAGCCGACGACGGCTCCATGGACGTCCAGCTCAAGCGCGACTTGCAGCGCATTGTGCACGACGGCAAGCGCGCCAAGAACCACCTGCTCGAAGCCAACCTTCGCCTGGTCGTTTCACTGGCCAAGCGCTACACCGGCCGCGGCATGCTGTTCCTTGATCTGATCCAGGAAGGCAACCTGGGCCTGATCCGCGCTGTTGAGAAATTCGACTACACCAAGGGCTTCAAGTTCTCCACGTACGCCACCTGGTGGATCCGCCAGGCCATCACCCGTGCCATGGCCGACCAGGCCCGCACCATCCGCATCCCCGTGCACATGGTGGAAGTCATCAACAAGCTGGCACGCGTCCAGCGCCAGATGCTCCAGGACCTGGGCCGCGAACCCACACCGGAAGAACTGGCCAAGGAATTGGACATGACCCCGGAAAAGGTCGTCGAGGTCCAAAAGTATGGCCGCGAGCCCATTTCGCTGCACACCCCGCTGGGTGAAGACGGCGACTCCGAGTTCGGTGACCTCATTGAGGACTCCGAGGCCGTGGTCCCCGCCGATGCCGTATCCTTCACGCTGCTGCAGGAACAACTGCACTCCGTGCTGGACACGCTCTCCGAGCGTGAAGCCGGTGTGGTTGCCATGCGCTTCGGCCTGACCGATGGCCAGCCGAAGACCTTAGACGAAATCGGAAAGGTCTACGGGGTCACGCGCGAGCGAATCCGCCAGATCGAATCGAAGACCATGTCCAAGCTGCGCCACCCGTCGCGCTCCCAGGTCCTGCGCGACTACCTGGACTAACGTTTGAAACTGACCCGCAGCGGCGAAGCCGCTGCGGGTCAGTTTGCTTTAAGGGCGTGTGCGGCGGCTTCGGTGCGGCTTGAGACGCCGAGCTTGCGCATGATGGCCGATACGTGGACACTGACGGTTTTGTCACTGATGAACAGTTCGCCGCCGATCGCCTTGTTGCTTAGCCCCTCCGCGACCAAGGAAAGCACCTGCTCCTCACGGCTCGTCAGTGAGTCGTCATGGGGGCGGGTGCTGCGCCCGTCCAGCACCAGCCCCGTCTGCTGGGCGAAGTCCCGTGCCATGTTGACCACCAGGCCGGCACCGAGCCGTCCGGCGTCGTCAATGGCCGACCGCAAAACCTGCACGGCGGCCGGCCGGTCGGCACCGGCGTGCAGGGCCATGCCCCTGCGCAAGGTCACGTAGTGGCGCAGGTGCGCCGGCAGGGCAGCACCGGCCCGGGCTGCGGCACCCCACGCCACGGCATCGTCACCGGTCCCGCCGGACCCGGAGAGTTCCGCGTCAAAGAGTGCCTGCCAGGCCGGGTACGTCGGCCAGAAACAGTCCCTGGCCGCCAAGGCACGCAGCCGCTCCTCATCGCCTTCGGCAACGGGCAGGCCGGCGGAGCGCCTCGCCGCCAAAACGCGGGCCGCGACGGCAAGCAGCGGCAGATCGTAACCGGGCAGTGCCCTGTAGTCGTCCTCGAGAAGGACTGAAACCTGCCGCCAGGCATCGTCGAGATCCCCGCGCACCCACGCAACTTCCGCGCGCACCGTGGCCAGTGGCAGGCGGGCCTGGACCTCCATGGCAGCCAGTCCCCGCAGGAGTGGCTGCCAGCGCCGCAGCAGCGACTCCGCCTCCTCGCCTTTGCCGGCCCACAAAGTGGCGACAGTTTTCGAGCGCAGCAGGTAGCCGAGAAAGGTGGCCGGCGGCGACAAGGCCAGGTTGCGTTCCAACAGGACGGCCGCCCGGAGCCAGTCACCGCGGGCAAACAAGGGTTCCACGGCGTTGGAGGAGAGCAGGGCCCCCGTGGTGCGTTCAACGCCGCGTTCCCTGGCCCGGGCGATGCCTTCCTCGGCCACGCGGACGGCATCGTCGTAGCGTCCCAACAGGTGCAGGATGTCCGAATAGTTGACCCGGTAGCGCAGGAGCGCGTCGGGGTCACCTAGGGCCAATGGTTCGGCTGCCTCAATGTCAGCCAGGCCGGCGTCGAGCTCCCCGGCCATGATGCGCGAGACTCCGCGCAGGTTGGCGGCCACCGACTGCTCTGCCGCGTTCTTGGTTGCCTCGGCCAGCGCCATCGCCTCCCCGGCCACGAGAATTGCCTGGTCCAGATTGGCCTCGAGCATGTAGCGCGCGGCCAAGCGGTTCAACATTCCGGCCCGCAGTGGCTCGTCCGTGCCGGCTGGCACGAGTTCCAGGGCGCGCAGCAACAGCGGAATCGACCCCTCCCGGGCGTTGAAGCCCAGATACCGGGACTGGTCGGCAAGTAGGGCTGCCAGCTTTGGTCCGCGGGCCCCGCCGTCGGCAATGGCCAGCCGGATCACGGCCAGTGACCGTTCACCACTGCCGGCCAGATTGTGGGCGGAGGCGGTGCGGGCCATGAGTGCGAATCGCGGCATGCCGGCGATGTCCTCGGCGTTGGGGATCCGCTCCCACAGTTCAAGGGCTTGTTCGCCCATGCTGGCTGCCGTGGAGTAGGCGTAGCTGCACTCGGCGTCGCCCATGGCCGCCACGGAGGCGGCAAAGGTCTTCTCGGGCAGGTTGGCGGCACGCCAGTGGTAGGCAATTTCCGCCGACTCGCGCCGGGCCGTGGCGTCCTCGCCCGTGACCTCGGCGTAGCGGGTGTGGAATCGGTTTCGCTCGCCCGGCAGCAGGTCGGCGTGGATGGCTTCCCGGACCAGGGCGTGGCGGAAGGCGTAGCCGGTGCCGTCGAAGCGGAGCAGGTTTGCATGCTGCGCTGCCCGTGCGGACGCCTCGAATTCGGCTGGCGTCCTGTCATACACGGCGAGGGCTCGACTGTGCAGAACGTTCACGCCGCCGGCGGCCATGGCGCGCAGGAAGTATTGGACCGGCTCATCCAGGCGGTCGTACCTGGCCAGCAGCAGTTCCTGCAAGGTGGAGGGGAGTTCGTCAGCGGCATTGCAGTCGGGCAGGCCCAGTAGTTCCTCAACGAAGAATGGCACGCCCTCGCTGCGGGTGTACATGTTCTCCAACAGCTCATAGCCGGCAGCCTTGCCCGTGATGGCCTCCACCTGGTCCCGGACTTGGTCCTTCGTCAGCCGTTCCAGCCGGATGCTCTTCGCTTGCCGGCCGCGTTCAAGTTCCGACAGGAAGGCCCGCAATGGGTGGCCGCGGCCGATGTCGTCGGTGCGGTAGGTCATGACCAGCAGGAAGCAGCCGCCGGCCAGGGCCCGCAGGATGAATCGCAACACGGTCAAGGTGGCGTCGTCGGCCCAGTGCAGGTCCTCCACCACCATGACCGTGGGGACGTCGGCGCAGGACCGTTCCAGGACAGTCATGACGGCGTCCAGCACGCGGTTGCCGTTGGCGTTCCTGTCCGGCGCCGGCCCGGCTTCCGGCAGCAGCAGGGCCAGGGCTTCGCGGCCGGGACCCGCGAGCTCAATGAGCTCCGCCATGCCGATCTGCGCGGCCAGGGACCGCAACACACCCGTAATGGGTGCGTAGGGCGGGGCCAGGGCGCCCAGATCCACGCACTGGCCGGTGATTGTCCGGGCCTGGCCGGGCAGCCCCGCCAGGAACTCGCGCACGAGGCGGGTTTTGCCGAGTCCGGCCTCGCCGCCGATCATGACGGCCTGGGGCATATTGGCTGCCGCCTGCGCGAACGAGTCGGCCAGGGCGTCCAATTCGGCGTCGCGGCCGATCATGGGGGAGCCGGACTGCATGGAATGCATGGTTCCATCCTGCCACCAATCCATGACCGGAGCGGAGGTCCGCACCGCCCTGTCAGCCGGCATTGGCGCTCCGCCGCATGCTGGGCGTGGGGCGGTGCAGCTGATGCCACCACCGGATCAACGGGCCGGATCGCGCCTGTGCCTTCGGCCTGGCGGCCTTGATCTCATTGAGCAGGCGCCGCCGCGCCAATGCCATTTCGCGTTCGTGTGCCATTTGCCGTGCCATCCACAGCTCCGTTGTCCCTGACATTGCCATCCCTTTCCCTTTGGATGACTCCATTCTTGTCGGGGCGGGGTGTGCCAACATCGGGCGGATGACCTATCTTTCGCCGCCCACAAAGGCCTAAGGCCCCTTAGTCCGGCCGTTAAGGGACTGGGCACGAAAAAGGGCCCCGGAAAATCCGGGACCCTTTCGCAAAGTCAATCGTTCAGTCGACCGGGACCGGCGCCTTTTCGCTCAGGCGGGCAGTCTCGTCATGCCAGGTGGCGGCCAACGGCTTCAGCGTGGTCTCAACGGCGCGGGCGTGGTGACCGCAGAAGAGAAGCTCGCCGCCGGAGGACTCCAGCACTACGCGTACGTACGCTTGTGCGCCGCAACGGTCGCAACGATCCATCGTGTTCAGCTCTGGGCTGGCAATGGCGGTGGTAGTCATGATGGCCTCCTTCAATAGTTCTTGCTACTTATATAACCATTGTTCGTAGCGGAACCATCCGTGGATGGCCCCACTTTCGCTTACCGCGTAGCGCTCACGGCCCGCACAAAGTCCTGTGCCGTCCCGGCCGGGCATCGGCACGGCACGCCTGTCGGTCCCGGGCCCGTCCACGCGTTAACCTAGTAGGGGCACGCTTCGCCGATGCACTGCATCGCCACGCGCCCGATCACATCACCATCGTCACAAGGAGCAAGCCAGCCGTGGCCCGAATGAATTCCGATTACAGTGCCCGCCACCTGTCCGTGCTGGAGGGACTGGAAGCTGTACGGAAGCGCCCCGGCATGTAC
The DNA here is from genome assembly GCA_049578485.1 of Specibacter sp. GTDB lineage: Bacteria > Actinomycetota > Actinomycetes > Actinomycetales > Micrococcaceae > Specibacter. The sequence continues at coordinate 7,730 of JBAUMA010000093.1, read as the reverse complement.
ATTGGCTCCACCGACTCCCGCGGACTCATGCACTGTCTCTGGGAGATCATTGACAACTCGGTCGATGAGGCGCTGGCCGGGTACGGCCAAAACATCCTGGTGATCTTGCACAAGGACAATTCCGTTGAAGTGCACGACGACGGCCGCGGCATCCCGGTCGACGTAGAGCCGAAAACCGGGCTGACCGGCCTGGAAGTGGTGCTGACCAAACTCCATGCCGGCGGCAAGTTCGGCGGCACCTCCTATGCGGCATCGGGCGGCCTGCACGGCGTGGGCGCCAGCGTGGTCAACGCCTTGTCCGCCCGCATGGACGCCCAGGTGGACCGTGGCGGGAAAACCTACCAAATGAGCTTCCGCCGCGGCGAACCGGGACACTTCAAGGATCCGGGCAAGTCGTTGAGCCCGTCCGTGGACTTTGAACCGTTCATCGAGAAGTCAAGCCTTGACATTGTCGGCACCACCAAGCGCGGCGTCACCGGCACCCGGATCCGCTACTGGGCCGACCGGCAGATCTTCACCGCCGACGCGAAGTTCTCCTACGAGGAGCTGTCCGCCCGCGCCCGCCAGACCTCCTTCCTGGTCCCCGGCCTGAAAATCACCGTCCGTGACGAACGCCGCCTGCCCGGCACCCCCGGGGAATTTGCCACCCATGAGGAGGTCTTCCACCACGACGGCGGCCTCACCGAGTTTGTCGACTTCCTGTCGGTGGGCGGGGCCGTGACCGACATTTGGCGGCTCCAGGGCCACGGCTCCTTCACCGAGACCGTGCCCGTGCTCAATGCCGAAGGGCACATGGAGAGCACTGCGGTGGAGCGCGATTGCGAGGTGGACATCGCCCTGCGCTGGGGCGTCGGCTACGACACCACGATGCGCAGTTTTGTGAACATCATCGCCACCCCCAAGGGCGGCCGGCACCAGGAGGGCTTCGAACAGGCCCTGCTGAAAACGTTCCGCAAGGTGGTTGAGACCAACGCGCGCAAGCTCAAGGCCGGCAATGACAAGATTGAAAAAGACGATGTCACCGCCGGCATGACGGCCGTACTGACCGTCCGCCTGGCCGAGCCCCAATTCGAGGGCCAGACCAAGGAAATCCTGGGCACCCCGGCCGTAAAGAACATTGTGGCCAAGGTGGTGGAACGGGAACTCAAGGCAAAACTGGAGTCCAGCGCCCGCGCCGACAAGGCTCAGGCCGCCGTGCTGCTGGAAAAAGTGGTCTCCGAGATGAAGTCGCGCATCTCCGCCCGCGTGCACAAGGAGACCCAGCGTCGCAAGAACGCGCTGGAAACCTCATCCCTGCCGACCAAGCTTGCGGACTGCCGCAGCAACGACGTCAAAAAGAGCGAACTGTTCATCGTCGAGGGTGACAGCGCACTGGGCACGGCAAAACTGGCCCGCTCCTCAGACTTCCAGGCCCTGCTGCCCATCCGCGGCAAGATCCTGAACGTCCAAAAAGCATCGGTGGGGGACATGCTGGCCAACGCCGAATGTGCCGCCCTGATCCAGGTGGTCGGGGCGGGGTCGGGCCGCAGCTTCGACCTCGAGGCGGCACGCTACGGCAAGGTGATCCTGATGACCGACGCCGACGTCGACGGCGCGCACATCCGCACCCTGCTGCTGACCTTGTTCTTCCGCTACATGCGCCCCATGATCGACGCCGGCAACGTGTATGCGGCCGTCCCGCCCCTGCACCGGGTGGAGGTCATCAACGCCGGATCCAAGGCCAACGAGATGGTTTACACCTACTCGGAGAAGGAACTCCACACGCTGCTGGGCAAGCTGGAAAAGACCAACAAGCAATACAAGAAGCCGATCCAGCGGTACAAGGGCCTGGGGGAGATGGATGCCGAGCAGCTGGCCGAAACCACCATGGACCCGCGGCACCGCATGCTGCGCCGGGTGACCAGTGCTGACGCCGACCGCGCCGAACACACCTTTGAGCTGCTCATGGGCGCGGACGTGGCACCGCGCAAGGAGTTCATCGTGGCAGGCAGCGAGCACCTGGACACAGATCGAATCGACGCCTGACCCACGCGTCTAGGGCAGGATCCCGGGCACTATCAACAGGGCCGTCGGCACGGCCAGCACCAGCAGGGCGGCGGCGAGCACCAGCGCCATCCACATCGGCGCAAGCGGCGGTGCCGGGGTCAGCAGCCTGCCCAGCCTGGCCGACGTCGTCGCCGGGGTGTCAATCTGCTGGGCGTCGCCACCCACCAGTGAGGCAGCCGGCAGCCGGGCGGATCCGCTGGCGACCAGTGCGATCGCCGTGACCAGGGTGGTCTTGCTCACCGAACGCAGGGCGACGTCGTCGGCCATGATTTCAATCAGCGAGGAAACCGCGCGCTGGGCCAGTTTCGAAGTGGGCAGCCACGGCAGGGCCGAACGCCAGGCGGCAAAAGCCCACAGCAACAGGTGGTGGCGCTGGGCGAGGTGGGTTTGTTCGTGCAGCAGCACGGCGCGCAGCTCCTCGTCCGAGAGCAGCTTCATGAGGCCGTCCGAAAGCACCGTCACGGAGCGTGAACCGCCGGGCAGGCAGTAGGCCACCGGCGCCTCATGGTTGATGACCAAGGTGTCCGGGCGGTCGCTCGAGGGCGAGCTGAGCAACAGCAGCAGCTCGCGGTGGCGGCGGCGCTGGCGGTTGATGCGAAAATACGTCAGCCAAAGCGTGAAAACCAGGTGGGCCGTCAGGAGTGCGGCGGCGCTCAGGGCAAAGGCGTGGGTCAGCCCCAACGTGTCAAGGGACTCTTCCCCGAAGATGACTTTCACCAGCCCGTGCAGCCCCTGGTTCAGGTTGCCGCCCAGCGGCACCAGTCCGTAGCAGAGCATGGCGCCGATCATCGAGAGCCCCCCGGCCAAGGCTATGGACTGCCACAGCACCATGGCGGCAAAAGGGGCCCGGGCGGGCCATTGTGCGCGCGCAAGAAAGACGGGCACCGGCCACGCAAGCGCGATGGCCAGGCCCGCAAGGAACCACGAGGTCCAAAACATGTACTAAATCTACCGTGCCGGACCGTAGCAACCCCTGCCTTGGCTAGCGCCCCAGCAGTTTGCGCAGGGTCTCGGCCTCGCCGTCGCTGACGGTGCCGATGAACCGGGCCAGCACGGCCTCCCGGTCGGGGGCGGAGCCGAGGACTTCAAGCATGAGATCGGCCGTGTGGTCTGCGCGGGACGTCACGGCGCGGTAGCGGTGGGGCCGGCTGGAACGCTCACGTTCCACCAGGCCCTTCTTTTCCAGGCGCGACAGAACCGTCAACACGGTGGTCACCGCCAGGGGGCGGGAGTCCTTGTCGTCCCCGGACGCCGAAGGACGGTGCGTGAGCAGGTCGCGCAAGGTGTTGGCGGTGATCGCCTCGGGGTGTTCCCACAATAGATCCATCACGGCCCGTTCAAGGTCCCCAAGTGTAGCCATCAAGATCCTTCTTCATTATGGTGCAACTAACACGTCTAAGTTTTCTTCCTACAACACTAAATGTACAGGTTTTGACAGCGATGTTCTACACGGGGTAGAACTTAAACTTCTACAACATGTAGAAACTTGTGTTTGGGTGCTGCGTAATTCGTGGAACGAGGGAAATTAATGGATGCACTGGACATTGCCCGGTGGCAGTTCGGGATCGTCACGGTCTACCACTTCTTGATGGTGCCGTTGACCATCGGGCTGGGTGCCCTGGTGGCCATATTGCAGACCGCCTGGCTGCGCACGGGCAAGGAAGAGTACCTGCGCATGACGAAGTTCTGGGGAAAGCTGTTCCTCATCAACTTCATCATGGGCGTGGCCACCGGAATCGTCCAGGAATTCCAGTTCGGCATGGCCTGGAGCGAATACAGCCGGTTTGTGGGCGACGTCTTTGGCGCCCCGCTGGCCATGGAAGCCCTGTTGGCCTTCTTTGTGGAGTCCACCTTCCTGGGCTTGTGGATCTTCGGCTGGAAGAAGCTGCCGGCCAGGGTCCACCTGGCCTGCCTCTGGATCGCCGTCTGCGGCTCCATCGTCTCCGCCTATTTCATCCTGGTCGCCAACTCCTGGATGCAGCACCCCGTCGGCGTTGAAATGATCAACGGCCACCCCCAAATGGTCGACGCCTGGGCCGTTTTCACCAACAACACCGCCCTCGTGGCGTTCTTCCACACCATGACGGGGGCCTTCGCCGTCGCCGGCGGTTTCCTCCTTGGCATCTCCTGGTACCACCTGTGGAGGAGGCGCCGTGACGGCATCGATACCGTGGATGCCCAAGGCCGTGTTGTGGTGGGGGAGTCGGCAACCATCGCCGGCCGGGACCAGCGGGACCACTCCATGTGGATCAAGTCGCTGCGGTTCGGCGCCGTCGTGGCCATGATCGCCTTCGCCGGATCCGCCATCTCCGGGGACATGTCCGGCAAGCTCATGTTTGAACAGCAGCCCATGAAAATGGCCGCCGCCGAGGCCGCCTGCCACGACGGCACCAGTTTCTCCGTGCTGTCCCTGGGCAACGTGGGCAGCCGGGACTGCAAGGACGTGGTGGCCGTCATGGAAATCCCGGGCCTGCTGTCCTTCCTGGCCCACAACGACTTCACCACTGACATCAAGGGCGTGAACACCCTTGTCCCGGAGTACCAGGCCAAGTACGGCACAAATCTGCCCAATGACCCCATGCTGGGCGCCCGCGCGGGTGCGCAGATCAACTACGTGCCCACCATGGCCGTCACCTACTGGGGATTTAGGATGATGATCGGCTTTGGCGGACTCGCCGCCCTGGCCGCCGCCGTGGCCCTGTGGATCACCCGCAAGGGCACCGTGCCGCAGGCCAAATGGCTCATGCGCCTGGCCCTGATAGGCATCCTGGCGCCCTTCGGCGCCAACGCGGCCGGCTGGATCTTCACGGAAATGGGCCGCCAACCCTTCGTGGTGGCCCCGAACCCGTCCATGAGCGGCATCGACCAGGTGTTCATGTTCACCGCCGCCGCCGTTTCGCCGGGCGTCTCGGCCGGGGAGATGATCTTTTCCCTCGTGGCCCTGAGCAGCGTGTATCTGGTGCTGCTGGTGGTGGAGGTGTCCCTGCTGACTAAATACATTCGCGGCGGCGCCGTCTCGGCCATGCCCGAACTGGCGCGCCCCAACGGCAAGAACGACGACGGCGCCCACCAGGACGGGGAGGCCGGCGACGATGTCCTTGCCTTTGCCTACTAGGCCTTTGCCCACTGCCCTCCGGGCGGTGCGCCCCGAGGGCAGCCCCGCCGTGACCTTGCACCCCGTGCCGACCCGCTGGATTTAAGGACTACCCATGGACTTCCTCCCCACCCTGTGGTTCATTCTCATCGCCGTGCTGTGGACCGGATACCTCTTCCTGGAGGGCTTCGACCTCGGCGTTGGCATGCTCATGAAACTCTTTGCCCGCGACGAGAAGGAGCGCCGGCTGCTGCTGAACACCGTCGGACCTGTTTGGGACGGCAATGAGGTGTGGCTGTTGACGGCCGGCGGAGCCACCTTTGCCGCTTTCCCGTTCTGGTACGCGTCCTTGTTTTCCGCCCTCTACATCCCGCTCGTGTTCGTGCTGCTGGCGCTGATCTTCCGGGCCGTGGCGTTTGAATACCGCGGCAAGGTCCACTCGGACAGCTGGCGGAAAGCATGGGACTGGGCCATTGCCCTGGGCTCCTTCGTGGCCGCCTTCGGCATCGGGGCCATGCTGGCCTTGACCACCACGGGCCTGCCGCTGAACGCCAACGGAGACCGCGTGGGCGGGCCGTTCGCCTGGTTCACCTGGTATGCCGTGCTGGGCGGGCTGGCCGTTGTCGGCTTTGCCCTGGTCCATGCTTCAGCGTTCCTGGCCCTGAAGACCGACGGCGAAGTGCGCGTGCGTGCCCGCCGCCTGGTCGGGCGCTGGTTGCCGCTGGGCCTGGCGCCCCTGGCCGTATGGGCCATCGCCGTGGCCTGGCTCAATGGCAAGGGGTTCAGCTGGCTGCTGATCGCCGTCGCCGTGGTGGCCGCAACCGCCGCGTGGCTGGCCAACCGGCGGGACCGCGAAGGGTTCAGCTTCCTGGCCATGGGCGTCTTCCTGATTGCCGGCAGCGCGGGCATCTTCAGCGCGGTCTTCCCCGTGGTGCTGCCCTCCACACTGAACGAGGCCTGGAACCTGACGGTGGCCAACGCCTCGTCCTCGGCCTACACCTTGCGCCTGATGTCCATCGTGGCAGCCGTGGGCGTGCCCCTCGTGCTTGCCTATCAGGCCTGGACATACTGGATCTTCCGCAAGCGCATCTCCGTGGCGAACCTGCCCGAACCGCATGACTTTGCGGCCGCCGTCGGCCCCCGGACGGGCGCGGCCGCCGGTCCGGCAGGCGGCGCACCGGCAGGAAACGCCTAGCATGGGCGCCCGGCCGGTGCTGCCTGCAGGACGCCATACGCGCAGGGCCCTGGCCGGCCTTGCAGGCCTTGCCGCCCTCAAGGCCGCGGCCCTGGTGTTGCTCCTGGGTGCCCTGGCCCACGCGCTGGCTGGCTGGGCCAGCGGCGGCTCGCTCGATACGGCCCGGCTTGCCTTGCAGGGCTCCCTGGGCGCCGTGCTGCTCGGCGCGGCCGTGTGGGGCCAGCAGGTCCTGGCCCGCCGCGCCGCACTGGGCACCAAGGAGGAGCTGCGGGCCAAGCTCGTGGCGCACCGGCTCGGCGGCGGCGCCCGGCAAAGTGCGGGCGTGGGAGCGGAGGCCATGCTGGCCAGCCGCGGCCTCGACGGCCTCGACAACTACTTCACGGCCTACCTGCCGGCCCTGGTCAGCTGCGCCGTGCTGCCGGCCATGATCGGCCTGCAGATCCTGCTCACCGACTGGGTCAGCGCCCTCATTGTGGTGCTGACAGTGCCGCTGGTGCCCGTGTTCATGATCCTGATCGGCTTCCACACCCAGGAACGGGTGGAGCTAGCCGCCCGCGGGCTGGACAGGCTCTCCAACCACCTCCTGGAGCTGGCCCGCGGCCTGCCCGTGCTGGTGGGCCTGCGCCGCGCGGCCGCACAACGCCAGGCACTCGCCGAGGTTTCGGAGCAATACCGCAAGTCCACCATGGGCACCCTGCGCACCGCGTTCCTCTCCTCCATGGCCCTGGAGTTGATCAGCACCATTTCGGTGGCCGTGGTGGCCGTGTTCATCGGCGTCCGGCTCGTCTACGGCGGCATGCCGCTGGAGGCCGGGCTGCTGGCACTGATGCTGGCCCCCGAATGCTTCCGCCCCCTGCGCGACGTCGGCGCAGCCCACCACGGCAGCGAAGACGGGCTCGAGGCCCTGCGCCGGGTCAACGACATCCTGGCCGGCGGCCCTGAAGCGTTCGGCCCCGTATCGTCCGTCCCCGTTCTGTCCGTCAAGGCCGTTTCCCTGCACGACGCCGGTGCACCGGTCGTGCGCGCCGCCGCCCTGACGGTGCGGTACCCCGGACGCACCGAAGCTGCCCTGTCCACTTTCACGGCAACGGTGGCCCGCAGCGGGGTGCTGGTGCTGGACGGCGCCAGCGGAACCGGAAAGTCAACTGCCCTGGCGGCGTTGGCCGGGCTCCTCCCGACCTCCGATGCTGCATCAACCGGCACCGAAACAGTCGACGATGCCGTCGTGACGGGTGTGCTGGAGACGGCCCCCCGGACAGCCACCGTGTGGGTCCCGCAGCATCCCGTCTTCACCGAGGACACCGTGGCCGAAGAGGTGGCGCTGTACGCGGCCGGGCCCTCGGCTGCCGCCGTGCCGGCCGCGGTCATCGAAGCGGCTCTCGAACAGGTCACCGC
>JBAUMA010000092.1:0-3813 GCA_049578485.1 Specibacter sp. | reverse complement strand
CCCAGCTTCACGCCCTGCTTGTAGTTGCGCTGCTCCACAGGCACCCTAGCGGTTCTTGACGGCGTCCGTGACGGCCGCCAGCGCAGCGGCAATGGCGGAAACGTCCGTGCCGCCGCCCTGTGCGAGGTCGGGCTTGCCGCCTCCGCCGCCGCCAAGGACGCCGGCGGCCAGTTTGACCAGGTTGCCGGCCTTCACGCCAGCGTCGCGGGCGCCCTCATTGGTGGCAACCAGGATCACAGGGCGGCCGTTGCTGGCACCAGCCACGGCAACCACTGCGGGGGCGGACCCCAAACGCTGGCGCAGGTCCAGGGCCAGGCCGCGGAGGTCGTCGGCGCCGGAGACTTCGCCGGCGTCGTGGGCAATGACCTGCACGCCGTTGGCGTCAATGGCCGTGCCGACAAGGTTTCCGGCGGCGGCGCCGAGCTGTTCCTTGCGCAGGCGTTCGAGTTCCTTCTCGGCCGTCTTGAGCTTGGCCAACGTGGCGGCAACGCGCTCGGCCAAAAGGTTGGAGGGCACCTTGAGCATGTCGGTCAGGTTGGTGACCAGGGCGCGTTCGGCGGCCAGGTGGCGGAACGCGTCCATGCCAACGAAGGCCTCCACACGGCGGTTGCCGGAGCCCACGGACTGCTCGCCGAGCAGCGTGAGGGAACCGATGCGGGACGTGCTGTCCACGTGGGTGCCGCCGCACAACTCACGAGACCAGGCGCCGTCGATCTCCACCACGCGCACCTCGGAACCGTAGTTCTCGCCAAACAACGCCATGGCGCCCAGCGCCTTGGCGGCATCCAGGTCCATGACCTTTGTGTCCACGCGGTAGTTGTTGCGGATGGCGATGTTGGCAACTTCCTCAATCTCGGAGCGAGTGGCGGTGCTCAGGCCCTCACCCCAGGAGAAGTCGAAGCGCAGGTAGCCGGCCTTGTTGAAGGAGCCGCGCTGCAGCGCCTCCGGACCCAGGATCTGGTGGAGCGCTGCGTGCACGATGTGCGTGCCCGTGTGTGCCTGTTCGGCGGCGTGGCGGCGTTCACGGTCGACGGCGGCGCGCACCACGGCGTCTGCCGGCAGTTCGCCTTCGCGCACGATCGCCCGGTGGACGCTCAGGCCCTTGACTGGCTTTTGGACGTCCAGGACCTCCACGACGAAGCCGTCGCCGGTGATCAGGCCGGTGTCTGCGGCCTGGCCGCCGGCCTCGGCGTAGAACGGGGTTTGATCCAGGACGATCGAGATTTCATCGCCCATGCCGGCATGGGCGACGGGGGCACCGTTGGAAAGGATCGAGCGCACGCGCCCCTGCCCTTCCAACTCGGTGTAGCCGGTGAAGACCGTTTGGCCCTGGGCCAGCAGTTCATGGAACACGGAGAGGTCGGCATGGCCGCTCTTCTTGGCCTTGGCGTCCTTTTGGGCGCGCTGACGCTGCTCGAGCATGAGTGCACGGAAACCGGCCTCATCCACGGCCAGGCCCGCCTCGGCGGCCATTTCCAGGGTCAGGTCGATCGGGAAGCCGTAGGTGTCGTGCAGGGCAAAAGCCTCGGCCCCGGACAGGTTTGCGCCGGCTGCCTTGGATTCCTTCACGGCCTCTTCCAGGCGGGCGGTGCCGCTGGCGATGGTGCGCAGGAAGGAGCGCTCCTCCGCGTAGGCGATCCTGGCAATGCGGGCGAAGTCAGTCTCGACCAGCGGGTAGGCGCCCTTCATGGCGTCGCGGGAGACGGGCAGCAGATCCGGCAATACGGCCGTTTCCACGCCGAGCAGGCGCATGGCGCGCACTGCACGGCGGATCAGGCGGCGCAGCACATAGCCTCGGCCCTCGTTGGAAGGGGTGACGCCGTCGGAGATCAACATCAGGGAGGACCGGATGTGGTCGGCCACAACGCGCAAACGGACGTCGTCCGTGTGGTGCGGATCGGCAGGGTCCTCGGTGGAGGTGTATTCCTTGCCGGAGAGTTCGGCGGCCTTGTCCAGGACGGGACGGACCTGGTCGGTCTCGTACATGTTCTCCACGCCCTGCAGGATCATCGCGAGGCGTTCCAGCCCCAGGCCCGTGTCGATGTTCTTGTTGGGCAGTTCACCGACGACGTCGAAGTCGACCTTGGAGGTGACGTTGTCGATCTGGTACTGCATGAACACGAGGTTCCAGATCTCGATGTACCGGGTCTCATCGGCGATCGGGCCGCCGTCGACACCGTACTCGGGGCCGCGGTCGTAGAAGATTTCCGAGCAGGGGCCGGCCGGGCCGGGCTGGCCGGTGGACCAGTAGTTGTCTTCCTTGCCGATGCGCTGGATGCGCTCCACCGGCACGCCGACCTTGTCGCGCCAGATCGCCAGGGCTTCGTCGTCCTCGGTGTAGACGGTGACCCACAGCTTCTCGGGCGGCAGGCCGAAGCCGCCGTCGGCCACGGAGCTTGTCAGCAGTTCCCAGGCATAGGGAATGGCGGTTTCCTTGAAGTAGTCGCCAAAGGAGAAGTTGCCGCACATCTGGAAGAACGTGCCATGCCGGACCGTCTTGCCGACCTCGTCGATGTCGCCGGTGCGGATGCACTTTTGCACGCTTGTTGCCCGCTTGTAGGGGGGCTCTTCGCGGGCGGTCAGGTAAGGGATGAAGGGCACCATGCCGGCCACCGTGAACAGCAGTGACGGGTCCGAGGAGATCAGCGACGCGGAGGGCACGGGGGTGTGGCCCTTGCCGGTGAAGAACTGGATCCAGCGATCTGCAATTTCATGGGATTTCATTGGCCTGGTGGCTCCTTCATAGCTCAAAACGTGTAGAAATGTGGGGCCCGGATCGGGCCGGGACGCGTGGCGCCTTTAGTGGCGGGGTCCGACGGGCCGCTCGGGGTCAAGGCCCAGTGCGCCGCGCAGATCGGATTCGCGCTCGTCCATGCTTTCGCGCAGGGCGTCGGCAAAGTCATGGATGGAATCACTCACGCGGCCCACGGCTCGATTGAGGCCCTCGGGGCCGATGGCGCCCTTGGCCGCTGCCAGCTTGCGGGCGGCCACAACACCGATGGTGATGCCGACCCCCAGCCAAAAGATTTTCTTCATGCGTGCTTTCCCTCCAGCAGGGGTGGGTTATCGACTGCGGCGGGCTTGCTTGGGCTTGGTGCGGCCGGCATAGGCCTGGCGCACGCCGTAGGAGAACGCGGCGATCTTGATCAGGGGCGAGCCGAGAGTGGCGGCAAACAGGGACGACAACGCGGAGATGTTCGCCGTCGCGTCCGAGATGTTGTTGGAGATGCCATCCACCTTGGTCAGCTGCGTGTTGGTGGTGGCCACCGTGTTGGTCACCTCGTCGATGAGCGGCGTGGTGCCGTCCCCGATTTGCTTGATGGTGACGCGGATTTCGTCAAATACTTTTCCCAACTTGAAAATGGGCACGGCCAGGATCGCAACCAATACGGCAAATACTCCGGCTGCAATCAGTCCCGCAATGTCTCCACCAGTCATGGAGGGCTGCCTCATTTCCTTGTTGGATCGTATGTTTCCCCAAAGTACTCTATCGACAATGCAAGGCACCTTGGGTACAAAGCAGCCCGCGGCGCGTGCCACGGGCTGCTTTGTTGGTGTCGGACCGGGAATCCGGCCCCACTCATGCCAAAGAATTTAGCGTGAGTAGAATTCGACGACCAGCTGCTCTTCACAGGTTACGGGAACCTCGACGCGCTTGGGGCGGCGAACCAGGCGAGCCTGCAGGCTCTCCAGCTTCACGTCCAAGTAGGCCGGAACGGCGGGGAGCACGTCGCGGTGAGCACCTGCTGCAGCAAGCTGCAACGGGGTCATGGTCTGGCTGCGCGGGTGCACGTGGATCAGCTGACCCTCGGC
>JBAUMA010000091.1:0-1741 GCA_049578485.1 Specibacter sp. | reverse complement strand
TCCCACGACCGTGCCGCCACGGCGAGGGTTGCCACCTCCGAGGTGTCGCTGGGCGACATCAACGCGGCGGCCGGCGAATTCGTCTGAGGCCCTCGGCGAGAAATCCCGGCGGGGAACCCGTCGTGTGGATCCTGCCCTATTGCTTGCGCAGGTTCAGCGGCTTTTGGCCACGCAGGTGGTGGCGCAGGTCGTCGATGACGGCCAGCATGACGGCGTTGATGGACTCGGTGGAGTTGGACAGCGCACGCACCGCCACCCCGGGGCCCGGCAGCAGGCTCAACCCGAGGTGCACGTGGTTCCGTTCGTCCCCCGCCACCCGGTACGCGAGCTCGCGCAGCCGCTCGACGTCGGCCTGCCCGAGACGCGCGTCGATGGCCAGCAGCATTCCGACGTGCGTGTAGTCCTGCAGGAAGAGCAGCGAGTCCAGGGAGTCCTCCCCCGGGCGCACCAGCAGGTTGTCGAGCACCGCCAGCCGCCCGCCGACACTGACCTCGGTGCGCAGGCGGACCTGGTCGTAGCGGAAGAGCTTGCCGTCGGGGCTCCACCCGGGGGTGAGCACCTCGCAGAGCAGCAGGCTGGCCTCCGGGTGCATGTCGATGCGCGTGTACTGCCGGTAGTCCGCGCCGCGGTAGGCGATCAGCTGGTCCGGCACGTATTCCATCACCGCACCGGCGCCGAGGCGCACCACCATGTCCTGGCGGACGTGGCAGTCGGGGGTCTTGTAGACCTTGGTCGCCGACTGCGTGGTCAGCAGCAGGCTGGCGTTCTCCCGGACCTCGACCTCGATGCCGTAGCGGTCCCCGCCCAGGTATCCCCCGCCGGGGTTCACGATGGTGTAGCAGACCTGCGCCGTGTCATCGAGGTAGTGCGGACGCAGGATGCGCAGGGCACCCTGGTGGTACTGGCCCGTGGCGATGCCGCGCCCAGCCCGGTTGGCCACGGTGAGGCGCAGCTCGCCCACGAGTTTTTCGCCGGCAAAGGGCGAGGCCCCGAGGCCCGGAACGGAGAATGCCGTCGGCACGGTTTCCCCTAGCCCAGGTCAAGCATGAGCACCTCATGCTTGAGCCAGTCGATGACCTTGTCCAGTCCCTCGTCGGTCTTGAGGTTCGTGAAGCAGAACGGGCGCTCCCCGCGGAATTCCTTGGAGTCCCGTTCCATGACGGACAGGTCGGCGCCCACGTAGGGAGCCAGGTCGGTCTTGTTGATGATGAACAGGTCCGACTTGATCATGCCCTGACCGGCCTTGCGCGGGATCTTCTCGCCCTGGGCCACGTCGATGATGTAGACGGAGAAGTCGACGAGTTCCGGGGAGAACGTGGCGGAGAGGTTGTCTCCGCCGGATTCGACGAAGATGACCTGCAGGTCCGGGTGCAGGGCCTTGAGTTCCTCGATCGCCGCGGAGTTCATGGAGGTGTCCTCGCGGATGGCGGTGTGCGGGCAGCCGCCGGTTTCGATGCCGACGATCCTGTCCAGCGGCAGCACCCCGTTGGCGGCAAGGATCTTGGCGTCCTCGATGGTGTAGATGTCGTTGGTGATGGCCGCCATCGAGATCTCCCCGTCCAGCCGGCGGGTGATGCGTTCGATGAGCTGGGTCTTGCCGGCGCCCACGGGGCCGCCGATTCCGATGCAGATGGGTTCCATGTTGACTCCTTGTGTCGTGTGTCGGTGTCGTGTGTCGATGCGCCGCGGCGCCGTCCGGTGTCCCGCCGAGGGGGCGGGTTCAGGACATGAACATGCGGGC